>JAJTHV010000287.1 GCA_021300095.1 Flammeovirgaceae bacterium
TCAAATATTTTTTGCTGATTTTTCGGATCTATACCAATACCAGTGTCTCTAACCGAAAAGCGAAAAAGTTGCTTCTCTTCTGATAATGACTCGAGTAATTCTATTTTCAATTCAATCTCTCCGTTTTCTGTAAACTTTACCGCATTGGACAATAAATTAACCAGTATTTGGCGGAGACGTATTTCATCTGCCCAGATGTATCTGGGTACTTCTCCGGTAATATTGAGTAACACTTCCAGGCCTTTTTGATGTGCCTGGTATTTAATCATATCTACCGCCATACCGGCAATTTCTATAACATCTACTTTATCTATGGACAGTTCTAGTTTACCTGCTTCTATCTTGGAAAAATCAAGAATATCATTGAGTATATCAAGAAGTAAATGAGCGGACTGTGATGCTGTGGCCATGTATTGACGCTGCGTATCATTCAGTTTTGTTCTCATTAACAAATCCGTAAATCCTATGATCCCATTCAAAGGCGTACGAATTTCATGGCTCATATTGGCTAAGAATTCTGACTTAGCAGCATTGGCCTCTTCCGCCTGTCTCTTACTATGAACCAGTTCAATGGTTCGTTTATTTACAAGATCTTCGAGTAGTAAATTTCGCCTGCGGACATTCTTGGTTCTTTGAAAGTACCAAACATATATAGTGGCAATGAAAATTATAACAGCTACAGTTCTAAACCACCACGTACTCCACCAAGGTGGCAAAACATGAATTACCAAAGAGGCTCCTTCTTCATTCCACAATCCGCTGCTATTGCTTGCCTTTACACGGAATGTATAGGTGCCTGGAGGCAGATTTGTATAAGTGGCATTGCGTTGGGTTCCAACATAGTTCCAATCTTTCTCAAAGTTCTCTAATTTGTATGCATACTGGTTTAAGTCTGAGTTACTATAATCAATTCCTGCAAACTCTAAGGAAAAAACAGAATGCTCATGAGTGATTCGTATTTCTTTTGCATGAATAATAGGTTCCTTCAATACTGAATCGGCACCGAGGAATTGAATTGATTTATTGAATATTTTTAAATCAGTAATGTAAACGGGTGGTTGATATGGGTTATCGCGAATACTATCCGGATGAAAAACCAATATACCCTTGTTATGACCAAAGTAAAGAGTTCCATCTTCATCGCGGAAGCATGCACCGGTTCTAAATTCATCTCCTTTGAGGCCATCTTGAGTTCCGTAATGCTTAACAGCTCCTGTGGTTGGATTGAATTTGATTAGGCCATTATTTGTACCTAACCAAAACATTTTATCATGATCTTCGATAATGCTTCTCGCTCCTACGCCTCTTAAGATTGTTTTAAATGTTCGTTTGTCTTTATTCATTAAATTTAATCCATCCGATAATCCTAACCAGCTTCTATATTGGCTATCTTTATAAAGAGTATAAACTGTATTGTCGGAAATACTTGATGAATCACCCTTTTTATTTTGTAAGCAGGTAGCTTCACGCTTTAGAAAATTGAAATGAATCAGTCCATCTCGAGTACTAATCCATATCGTGCTATCTGTATCTTCTTGCAAGCCAAAATTGAAATTATCTACTTCCTGATTGGAGCAATACCTGTTCGTGTAATTGTTAAACTTACCAAGCTGATCAACTTCCATTACTGCTAAGCCCTTTCTCGTACCAATGAATAGATTTGCGCCATCTTTACTTGGTAAGATGCTTGCCACCTCACTTTCAAATATGCTATTGGGATCATTGGGATCATGAACAAACTTTTTAAAACTATTTGTTTTTTCATCGAACAATTTTAATCCTTCTCGATGAGTGCCTACCCAAATTCGCCCCATTTTATCTTCAGCGAGCGCAAGGCCCGGGTTTCCCGGATAGGCATCAATTTTACTACCCTTCATCTTGATAATGCCCTTTTCGGTCGCCATCCAGAGGTATCCTCTACTATTTTTTAGCACAGCATTTACAGTAGGGTTATCCAAAGGCAATTCGATTCTACCAAACATATTTGCATACCGATCTACAATATTGATTCCACCTAGGTGGGTACTGATAATAATACGACCTTGCCTATCCCGGTAAAGACCACCCGCTGTATGTGCGATGGAATTGCTACTCAAGCTATTGGGATCATTTGAATCAGGGTTGTAGTTAGTAAACTGGTTTGAACCTTTATCAAACAAACTTAATCCGCCATTTTGTGTTCCAATCCAGAGGATATTACCTAACTCTAAGAATGAAGTAACTGTATTAATTGGAATAGAATTGGGATTCTTATCATTGTTCCGATAGTTGCGAAACAAACCGGTCGTCAGATCAAGACAATCCATTCCGGAGTCTAGGGTTCCAATCCAAACCATGTTATTAGAGCCCGCGAACACATTGTATAAATTTCGAGAACTAATGCTGTTTTACCATTGGGTAAATAATGCTTAATCACCCGATGTGTTTTACTGTTGAAAAGATACAGTCCATTATTTTCAGTAGCTACCCAGATTTGATCGGCTAATGGGGATTTACTCACTCCCATTATATTATCACTAGAATTTGGCCATTGAATTTTTTCAAATTCGCCTTTAGTTGGATTGAAAAAACCAATAAAATATTCGCCAGCTGCCCATAACACCTGTTGGCTGTCCTCCCACAAGACATAGATTTTTTTGTTTTCTGCGTAGCGAGTAAACCGATCCTTCGAGCGATCATACTTACATATCCCAGCTCCATATGTTCCAACCCAAATATTCCCTTTACTATCCTCGTAGAGGGTATTTGTTTGGTTGCTGCTAATGCTCGATGGATCTTCGGTTTGATGTGTGTAATTGATGAACTGATATCCATCATATCTATTCAAACCATTGTGCGTAGAAATCCAAAGAAATCCATCGCTATCTTGAAGTGTACTTGTTACAAAATTACTTGACAGGCCATGTTCCGTAGCAATATGATTAAACTTTAATACTGACGGGCTTTGCGCGAATGAGAATTGAAAAGTAAAAAAAAGGAAGTAACCTAGTAAGAAGGAACCAATTGATTTATCCAATTTACTACTGCACCCATGATCTTTAATGCTTTGTCTCAAACGAAGTAAGCACATGGTGTCTCTTGTCGTTATGGCTAAACTATATACTTTTCTAAGATGTAAGATAGGAGATTATTAAGTTCATCCAATGAAATTCTTCAGTTTATAAGACGATACATTACAATCTCCTATGTCTATTTCTTTACACCCGGGTCACGCTTTAAAAACTCATCATACAATTCTGTTTGTCGACTTACCATTGGCATTTGCCAACCATCAATAAATACATGCGACACATTGGTTTTCGTTTCGAAAGGATCGCCTGTGCAAATAAATAAAGTCGCACTTTTACCTACTTCAATTGAACCAAGTTTATCTGCAACGCCAAACAGTTCGGCGGGGATTATGGTAATTGCTTTTAAAGCATCTTCTTTATTCATGCCATACGCCACCGCAAATCCAGCATGATAGGGCAAATTGCGATAGTTATTGTTTGCACTCTCTGATTTGATTGCTACTTTAACACCTGCCTTCTTTAGCAATCCGGCATTCGCATACGCTTTGTCATAGCGATCATAATCGCGGGTTGGTAATTCCAAAACCCCTCCCGTAATAACTGGTATACCCGACTTAGCAATCTCATCGGCTACGCGCCACCCTTCAGCTACTCCAGTTAAAATTACTTTCTTCACTTTCTTCTCCTTTACCCACTTCAGGGCGGCTGTAATATCTTTGGAGGTATTTGTTTCGACTAATAAAGTTTGTTCGCCTCGAATGACCGGAACAAGTGCTTGCAATTCTGGGTAATACCCGGTTTTTCCTTTTGTGGCTGAATCCAGTTTCTGATATTGAATGGCCTTCTCCCATACATCATTCAAACTGGCCAATGCTTTTTCAGAAGCTTTCTTGATGTCATCGTCTGTTCTTCGATCAAAGAAGCCCCTGCGGCCAGTGTTGGGAAAGTTTAAAACGATTCCCTCAAAACCTGCATACATCTGATCGGGTGTATACCCATGTAAGTTGATCAATGCTGCAGTTCCGGATAACATGCCTCCGGTTGGAATAGTGAGGGCTGTGGTAACCCCACTCACACGTGTAACGGGAATGGCACTTGCATTCGGATTAACAGCAGTGAGTGCTTTCATCTGCGGAATTACTTCACCAATTTCGTTGAAGTCTGTGGTACGCGCTACGGCACTGATTTCATTCAATCCTAAATTGGTGCCGGCATCGATCATGCCCGGGTAAATAAACTTTCCTTTGCAGTCGATGATTGCTGTGCCTGCCGGTATAGAAACATTCGTGCCTACACCAGCAATTTTTCCATCTACAATCAACACCGTTCCATTTTGTATTGTGCCTTTTGTTACTGTTTCAATGGTAGCGTTCGTTAAGGCTACATTTGCATACTTGCCTTTGGGGCTTTGAGCTTGCGTATGCATGACTACACCACACACAATTGCTGCAGCGAATCCGATGATTGTTTGTAAGCCTTTCATGTTATTGCTTGTTTGCGTTAAACAATTCTGAATCTAAAATAAACTCCGCTCCTTCCATGCAATGATCGAGATCGCTATCCTTATCACGAAGCATGGCATTGTCTATGGTTTGCTTTGGATCAACCACCAATCGCATATCATCGGGATCTTTTTCGCGATCGAACCGAACGATTCCATCTACGATTGTGAACATAGGAACTCCATAAATTGACAATGGATGATTTTTAAAAATCACCACATCTCCTTCTTTGCCAACTTCAAGCGAACCTACACGGCTTTCAATGCCTAATTGCTTGGCAGGATTGATGGTGATCAGTGCCAATGCTTCTTCATCGGTAAGTGCGCCATACTTTTGCGTTTTCCCTGCTTCATGATACAAATGGCGCATCATTTCGGCATCATCTGAATTAATGGAAGTCACCACTCCGTTGCGGGTAAGAATAGCAGCATTGTATGCAGTGGAATAATACACCTCAAATTTATACGCCCACCAATCTGAAAATACAGATGCCATTGCACCTTGAGCTGCTAATTCAGGCGCTACTTTAAATCCTTCGTTCACATGTTGAAATACGATACGCTTGATTCCAAAATCTTTACAAACCTTGAGCATCATGTAAATTTCATCTGCACGATAGCTATGGCAATGAATGATGATTTTGTCGTTTAATATATCTGATAGTACTTCATGCCGATAGCTATAAGCTGGTGGTGCTCCACGAAATCCTTTCATCAATTTATTCTTATTGTATTTGCTCCATGCTTCTGAATATTCTTTTGCTTCTGAAAAAGCTTGACGGATGACAAACTCCACACCCATGCGTGTGCGTGGCACGATGCCACTGCCTTCCCCATGGCTGCGTGTTGGATTTTCTCCCAAAGCAAATTTGATGGTTCGTGGTGCGCCTTCCATCTTTAGCGCGTCCGGATCGAAATTGCCATATCGCAATTTGATTGTTTCACACTGTCCTCCAATGGCATTGGCGGAACCATGCATTGCATGTACTGTAGTGATACCACCTCCCAAGGCACGATAGATTCCAATCTGAAATGGATTGATTACATCCTCTTCACTTACTTCGGGTGTGATGGGATTTGTACCTTCATTTATTCCATCAAGTGCAATGTGGGAATGCGCATCGATAATACCCGGCATCACATATTGCCCGGTGGCGTCTATGACTCTCACCCCAGCAGGAGCCGGAATATTTTTAGCGATCTGCACAATCTTACCATCTCTGATGAGCACATCTGTTTGTTCCAGGTTGCCCTTCGTTATGGTAATGACCGTACCATTTTTAATGAGCATGTTTCCTTTATCAACCTGAGCCATCACACTGACCAGTGTCAAGCTCGAAAAGAAAAGTGTTAGTAGTTTCTTCATAAATCTTAACTCTTAATTTTTTGGATTTTTTGTTCCCTCGATGGAGAAACTTCCGCGTGAGCCAATGCTTGCATTTCCTTTGAATGTATCACCTTCAACCGTAACTTCTACATCCACTTTGATTGAATTACCACCAAAGCTGAGTGAATACGAATAGGATAGTTTGTTTCCCTCCAGTGTTACAGAGGTCATGTCAATCGGTGAAGGCAATCTGCCGCCTGACACGGTTCCTTTGTAACTGCTTCCCTCTTTTTTAAAAGTAGCCTTGCCATCATTACTACCTTGTGGCGTTTGTGTAACGGTCGACCAGCTTCCTTCAATATCTACTTTTGCATTGGGGTCTGCTTTCTTCTCTTCCTTCACATCCATCTTATACATGGTGCCATCTACGAACACATACCGAACTTTCGATTTCTCTTGGAAGTATGTCTTATCTGAGATGACCAAGTTTGCCATCTTACCCGGTTCTACAGTCCCCATGCGATCAGACAAGCCTAATAGTTGGGCGGGTGTTGTTGTCAACGCAGCCAGCGCAGCATCTTCTGACAAGCCAGCGCTAATCATTCTGCGCAAGTTGGCAGGAATATCTTTCGCTTTTGCGCTGAGAGTAGAGAATCCAAAAGGGACACCTGCTTTTGCAAATGCGCTCGCCTGCGAAGTGTAATTCGCAACTGCTTCTGCCTTTCTTTTCTCTAATGCTTCTTTTTCTATATCCGTTGCTGTTTTAGGTTTAGCTACTTCTTTGGCTTTCGTTGAGTCCGCTTTTTTATCCGCCTTCTTGTCATCTTTTTTCTCTTCCTTTTTTATTTCTTCCGGCAAATCCAATGTTAAAAAAACCTTGGCACCAGAGGATTTAATTTTGCTTACAATTGGCCAGCCTTCTTTGATATCACCTAAGGTAAGAGCAAAACCTAAATCACTTTTTAACTTAAGAATGCGATGCGTTTCGAGCATTTTTTCAGATTTAAACA
>JAJTHV010000363.1 GCA_021300095.1 Flammeovirgaceae bacterium
ATAACGCTGTAATTACTGTACCTTCACCGCCTTGCGCTTCGGCTGTTTGTACTCCGATTTGCGCTTCAGGCCAATGGCCTTCGCTTCGTTACTATCCATACCATATTGACCCAGCACTGCAACCTTGCTCGTCATGATGGCATCATGAAACGCACGCTCAGCCGACCGCAGTGAATCAATGGTGGCGTTATAGGTGGTCTCCATCTGCACGGACTTGCTTTGCAGCGATAGCAATTTGGAAGACAGATCACTCAGGCTCACATGGGTGATCGATGGGTTTGTAGGACTGTATGTTGCAAAACCCTGGATCGCGCTATGCGTCTCCATATCTTTACGCAACACCTTCTGACTAATCTTTCTGACTTTTGTCATACGTATTTGTAATTAGAGGTTTGAAAATCGATACCACATATCGGGCCAATCACGTCATGATCGCTTTCAGCCAAACATGCAAATTTGCTATTGCCAAGCACACGGGTTGATTCTACGCGCAGATCCAACCGTAGTGCTTACCATCCCCGCAGGCACGTCTGCCTTTGTTGATGGCACCCTCTCACTAGTATCGAGAGTATGCACAAGCGCATTCGTGAAATACGCTTACAAGAACAATGCCAAACTAAAAAATGGCGAATGGAGCAAAATTTCCGCGTTTGATATGACGAGGAAAGTATGGACTTACGAAATAAAACTAATTTCTTCGTTGTATTTCGTCATTTTCTTCCAAATTCTGATGCTTCGGTGATTGTCAAGCGTGTTTCGAATGATTTCACGCATGCGAACAATGAAAACACCTATTCAAACTATTGAAGCGCATGTGTTTCGCATGATTTTACCTGTGCGAACTATGGAAACACGCATGCGAACAATGAAAACACCCGTGCGAACATTCGAAGCGCACGTGTATCGAATGATTTCACCTGTGCGAACTATCGAAACACCCGCGCGAACAATGAAAACATCCATGCGAACTATCGAAGCGCACGTTGCCGACTAAGAAATTGTGTGGCGCAATTTAATACGGCATTATATCAACCATGACTCGCCTTATTGGGCTTTTTCGCTTACCACTTCACATGCCATTAAACTTATTTGGCAACAATTCTATAACCACAACAGTAGTGAAAAACACTCCAGCAATCAAAATGAATCTACTGTGAATACTACTCATGTTTCCACTTTCACAGGCGAAATAGAATAGAAAAGTAATTACAGGAATGAATACAAACCTAAATACAGTCAGATTGAATTTCGGTTTCAAAAAGGTTATCGCAAAAAAAAATGGTACGGCTAGAAGAATTGAATAGAAAACACTCAACTCCATACCACCTGAGGAGTAAAACTCAAACTTTGTAACGCGCATTACCCCCAAAACTACAACTAGCATTAACCCAAACAACAAGACATTGCTAATGACCCTCCACCGAACTTTTCGCATTAGCAGTCTAATCATTTTTTTGTTTTCTTCACTTTTGCATACTCCCACCGGAAGCCTTTCCATTGGCTATTTCGTCCTTTGGCCACGGCAATAATTCCCTTTTCATCAAGGCCCACCTTTTCGCTCGCTTCTTTCACGCTTACAAATTGGCGGATAAACTTACCTTTTAAACTCAATTGGTTAATCGGCTTTCTGCGTGAATAATTCTTCTTCCAATTCGAGCGATCAATGGTCTTCAGAAAAGTAAAGTCTACACGACCGCGCGCAATGGTTCGGTTTTGCTTCTCAGACTTCGTGAGCAGTTGAAGATTAGTAGCACGGCAATCAAACCCATCTCCGTTTTTGTTGATGACGTACAAGCCATCGGTTGTAAAATCAATCTCTTTGATAAACGTGCTGTAGATGACCCTGCGCGTGTTGAAATAATATTGCCGGTTATCTTTCGCCAGCGTTACCCGCAAGTCAATAGAAGGCTCTCCAGTTAAAATGTTTTTATTGCGGGCAATGGATTGGCTCAGTATCTTTCCCTTGACAAATTGTTTATACAACCGCGGATGTGGAATTTCGCGATCCAGCGATTTCACGCGGCCGAGATTAGATGCCATGTAGTACCCTTCAAATCCGGAAATATCTCTCCACTCCTCCCCTTTGAGATTTCCCAGAGATTTGTTTTGATACGGATAGGTTTTCACTTTCGCTGGCATAGAATCACTGTAAACACTCATCGAGTTTACGTATTTCAGTTGCCAATCACGCTCTTGTTTATTTTAATGGCAGATAGATTACATGAGAGTGCTTTAGGAAGGATGCCCACCGCACCATGCATGTGTAATCATAACAAAAATCCCGAACTCGCTTGCGCTCATTCGGGATCCGGGAAGGCTGGTTATCACCCTTACGAGTTGTACACAGCCACAAACTCTTTCACAAAATCTTCCAACTTCACTTTGCCCAAGGCTGGTCTGTTTTTCCAATAGTCTTCTTGCATGTTGCCCGTGCGCAGGGCCACTCCCAACTCTACGTAGCCATTGGCAATGGTGGCCGGCAACTGACTTTGCAACATACCTTGTAATGCCTGCTCATCCGTAAACTCGATCCACGGTGTGCCGGGCTTTCCTACTGCGGCACTGAGTATTTGCGCAATCTCTTTTGGATGACGCTCATCGCTGGCAATATAGCGCACGGTATGTCCGGTAAACTTCAGTGCGAGCAATTCTTCCGCAACCACATCGGCAATGTCGCTGGTGTGGGCTAAAACTAATTTTTCATCGCTGTTGCCGAAATTCGATCCCATGATGTTCATATTTTTGATCAAGCCGGCCATGCCAAAAAGGTTATAAAAGAAGTACGAAGGGCGCAGCATCTTTACGTGCACTTCCTTCAGCTTCAAAAGCTCATCTTCCATGTAGCCCAGACCGTCTACCGGACCGCATCCTTTGCGCATGTGCGCACCCACACTGCTCAAGAGCACGACAAATTTTATCTTATTAACCTGGACCGCATGAATGTAATGATCCGCTACACTCTTCTGGTATTCGAGCCATCCACCGGTTAATGTCCACTTGGGCGGAATCATCAGGTACACCGCATCGGCCCCAGCCAAAGAAGCGGTAATAAATGAACGATCTTCAATCGAGCCAACGAGCGGCTTCGCTCCCAACGTCTCAATCTCCTTCGAACGATCGGAAGAACTTGTAATCACGCTGACCTGGTGACCAGCTTTAACTAATTGTTGAACGACCGGCTTGCTGATGTGGCCAATCGATCCGGTGATAACATATTTCATGGTGTGTGGTTAAGGTTGATAATCGGGGACGTAACACCAGTACACGCGCAATAAGTTTCGCAGGCAGCGACTATTTTTCAAAAGAATGATTGACCACTCATCGATGGGCAGCAGCCAATAACAGAAAATTAACATTTCCGTCCGCACCGTGACAAACCATTTTGCGTGCGCAACCGTTAAAACATCAGTTTACAGTAAAATTTTTATACATTTGAAAATGCCCTTTCTTCTGAAGGGCATTTTCGCTTCAAAGCATATCAACTAAACCATCTATAACAATGAAAAAACAAACCGGTTCTATCTTCCTGATTCTCTTTATGTTGAGCCTCACTTCCTTTGCTCAGAAAATGGCAAGCCCTCCTGCCAAAGCAGAAGGCACCATTGATGGGGTGAGTGTTAAAATTGACTACCACCAACCTTCTGCAAAAGGCAGAAAAATGTTGGGGGGCATCAACCCGTATGGCGAAGTGTGGAGAACAGGGGCCAACGCTACCACAACCATTGAGTTTGGCGACAATGTAAAGTTAGAAGGTCAACCGGTTGCCAAAGGAAAATACGGTTTGTACACCATTCCAGGCGAAACCGAATGGACCATTATCATCAATAAAGATATCAAATGGGGTGCTTACGACTATACAGAAAAGCAAGATGTACTCCGCGTGAAAGTAAAAGCTGCTAAAGCAGCTGCTTTTGTTGAAACCTTTACCATTAAAGTGGAAGGCAACAATGTGGTGCTCACTTGGGAAAATACTTCGGTATCTTTCAAAGTTGCGAAAGGATAATTTTATTCCATGTCATTCCGAAGCCCTGCCCAAAAAGCGGGGCTTTTTTATTTTTTTAAAATAAGTTAGCTTGTTGCATGCAAATACTTGGAAGATCCGACCGTGTAGATTTCCCTAAACTGGGGTTGGAAAATATCCATGCAAAAATTGATACCGGGGCATACACCTGCAGCCTGCACTGCTCCAGTGCACAGGTGGTCAATGGCAAACTGGAATTTGTATTACTGGACGAAGAGCACCCGGAATTCACCGGCATGAAATTCACCTTCCGCAAATTTACCAAACGTGAAGTGAAGAACTCCTTTGGCGAAGCGGAGATGCGCTTCATCATTAAAACCACCATCAAGATCTTTGACAGACGTATTCGCGCGGAGTTTTCATTGAGCGATCGCGAAAAACTTCGCTTCCCTGTTTTGCTGGGCAGAAAGATATTAAGAAATCGTTTCCTCATCGATGTAACTAAAAAAGATTTGTACTTTCAATCGAAAATTTCTCCTCTATGAACATCGGCATATTATCCCGAGATGCAAAACTGTATTCCACCAAACGCCTGAAGGAAGCAGGCGAGCAACGCGGCCACAAAGTGGAAATCATCGACCACATGAAATGTGTGCTGTTGATTGAAAAGAAAAACCCGATGGTGTGGTACAACGGAAAGAAGCTCGACTACTTTGATGCCATCATTCCGCGTATCGGTGCCTCTGTTACTTTTTATGGTGCCGCAGTCGTACGGCAGTTTGAAATGATGAAAGTATTTACTGCGGTGGAATCGCAGGCCCTCATCCGCTCACGCGATAAGCTGCGCAGCTTGCAAATCTTATCACGCGCGGGCCTCGACTTGCCCAAAACCATTTTTATGGATTATTCCAAAGACACTGAAGGGGTGATTGAAGCCGTAGGTGGTGCACCCGTGGTGATTAAACTATTGGAGGGCACGCAAGGTCTTGGTGTGGTATTGGCCGAGAATAAAAAAGCTGCACAGTCGGTGATTGAAGCTTTTCATGGCGTAAAAGCGCGTATCATTGTGCAAGAGTTTATCAAAGAAGCAAAAGGTGCCGACATCCGTGCCTTTGTAGTGAATGGCGAAGTGGTAGGTGCCATGAGACGACAAGCCCGCGATGGCGAGTTCCGTTCCAATCTTCATCGCGGTGGACATGCTACCGTGGTGAAGCTGAATCGTCAGGAAAAACATGCGGCTGTAACGGCTGCCAAAAAAATGGGTTTGGGTGTAGCCGGTGTCGACATGCTCCCTTCCAAACGCGGACCGCTGATTATCGAAGTGAACTCTTCCCCCGGGCTGGAAGGCATTGAAGGTGCCACCAAAGTAGATATCGGCAGCAAAATCATTCAGTATCTGGAAAAAAATGCAGGCAAGAAAAAAATCCAGAAAGACAAAGTAAATGCCTGATCACTCACAAACTTGTAGATGAAAACCATTTCCATTGCGGACCACGAAATTCGCCCCGGTGAATTCAAAGAGATCAACATCAACATTGCGCGACTTCCCTCCCGCACACAAATCGATACGCCTATTTATGTATACCGCGCACCGGAGCCCGGCCCTACGCTGGCACTCACAGCGGGTATGCATGGCGATGAAATCAATGGAATGGAAATTGTGCGCAGACTCATTGACAGCGGTCATAATCGGGTGCTGCGCGGCACTACGGTGTGTATGCCTATCATCAATGTCTATGGCTTCTTAAACTATTCGCGCGAGGTGCCCGATGGAAAAGATATCAACCGTTCCTTTCCGGGAAGTAAATCCGGTTCTCTTGCTTCGCGCGTAGCCTATCATCTGACGCACGACATCATTCCCAATATTGACTACGGCATTGATTTTCACACAGGTGGTGCCATGCGCACCAACTATCCACAGGTGCGCTGTATGATGCAGGAACCACGCAATGTAGAATTGGCATACGCTTTCCACGCTCCGTTCACCATCGACTCCCCGTTTCGACCGCACTCCCTGCGCCAAACAGCTGCGAAGAAAGGAAAAAACATCATCGTATATGAAGGAGGCGAATCGTTGCGGATGGATCAATACGCCATTGAAGAAGGCATCAACGGAACGCTGCGGCTCATGAAGTACTTGAACATGATCGACTGGGCACCGGAGCCTAAAGAACAGAATCGAATCATCTGGAGTTCATCCTGGGCGCGCGCACGCACGGCAGGTTTGTTTCAACCGACTATTAAGTGTGGCGACTTTGTGCACAAAATGCAGGTGGTCGGAAATTTGACGGACCCTTTCGGTGAATTTAAAGAACAAATCAAATCACCTGTTACCGGTTATGTAGTGGGTCTCAACAATAATCCGGTTGTCAATGCCGGTGATGCATTGCTTCATTTAGGAATGGATGATCTCTGCAAAATCGGAGGAAGTGGCGATGAGTAGAATCAGTTGGGTAGGCGAAATAAAATAAATTGAATAAATTACCTGTTGAATCTGTTTAAGTTACGGTAGTCCTACTTAACTCTCCCCAGTTATGTCTCCCCTCTCCTGCATTATAGTAGACGATGAACTCAAGAGTCGTGAAAACCTGCGGATTCTGGTGCAAGACTTTTGCGAAGACGTGGTGGTTCTGGCTTTGTGTTCAAACATTGCTGAAGCTACGAGTGCACTAAAGCAAAACACAATTGATCTCGTTTTCCTCGATATACAGATGCAGCGCGAATCGGGGTTTGATCTATTTTCAAAAATCGAAGCACCCATGTTTGATGTAGTCTTTACCACAGCGCATGCAGAGTATGCCATCAAGGCATTTAAATTTTCCGCCTTGGATTACATGTTAAAGCCCATCGATATTGCTGAGTTAAATGCCTGTATTGAACGAGCCCGGTCAAAGAAACAATCACAACCATCTTCGGCATCTTCTCCCGACCCACGATTCGAACAATTGGTTCTCAATCTGAAGAATACCCAATCTCAAAATTACAAATTGGCATTGCCCACAAACACCGGGTTGATTTTTGTAAAAGTATCCGACATACTCTACTGTGAGGCTTCCAGCAACTATACCAACATCTACTTTTCTGATGGCAAAAAGCACATGGTTACCCGAACGCTAAAAGAATATGAAGATCTGCTGACCGATTGTGATTTCTTCCGCATTCACAATTCGTATCTGGTAAATATGAGCAGCGTGAAACAATACATCCGTGGCGAAGGTGGGCAAATTGTGCTCTCCAACAATCAGGTGCTGGATGTTTCGAAACGCAAAAAAGAATCATTCTTACGCTTGTTCAGCAAATGATATGAAACAGACCGATGAAGAACGATTTCAGCGGTTTCAATTACTGTTTGATCAGTTAACCGAAGGCATCCTTTTTCTCGATAAGACGGGAAGGTGTATGGATGCCAATCGGGCTGCCATCACAATGACGGGATACACGCAGCAGGAACTGTCGCAAACAACTATAGCTGATTTAATCTATTCCAAAGATGAATCAGAAAAATTTCGCAACTGGCTATTGGAATCAAAAACAAATGCATACCAGTTTGAATCGGTATGGGTTGCCAAATCGAACCAACTCATCATCATCGACTTTCAGGTAACCAGATTCTGGCAACCGGATATCCATCTGATGCGCATGAAAGATGTGACCGATGAAAAAAAGACACGGGCGGAATTGGAAAGTAAGTCCGTGTTAGCCAATGCTTACTTTCAAAGTTCAACAGACTCCATTTTTCTGCTTGGCCGGCAAACAAAAATCATGGGGTACAACAAAGTGGCTGGTGATTTTATTCAACGCATCTTTCGCAAGTCAATCGAAATTGGTGAATCAATTTTAATTTATGCCGACATCAATAAACGGGAAACATTTTTAAAGCATTACAACAATGCATTAGCAGGCATCAAATTTGAAAAAGAAATTCAAATTAACCATCCGCTTCTCAACACGTGGTGGATTCTCCGCTACGAACCGATTCGCAATGGCTCCGGTGAAGTAATTGGTGTTTCATTTAATGGCACCGACATCACCGAAAGAAAGGTAACAGAAATTGAATTACGAAATAAAATATCGCTCATCCGCCAGAATGAGGCCATGATGTCTTCCATCGTAAACAATACCCAACTCTTCATTTGGTCAGTAGATAGCGAATTCAAATTACTAACCATCAACAATGCACTGAAAGAAGCGTTGGACACTATCCATCATTTTCAATTTGAAATAGGTCAGCGCATGGTGCCCTTGTTTTCGAAAGAACTTTCAACCGTTACGTTCATCGATCAGTGGATTGCCTATTACCAACGCGCACTTGCAGGTGAAGCCTTTAAGGTTACACAATGGATTGATAACGTGTTTTATGAATTTTCATTAAACCCCATTCTTGAAAACGGGAAAACAATAGGCGTATCCGTTTTCGCTATTGATCGCACGGAGAATATCAAGCACGAAGAAGAAGTGCGAAACCTAAATCAACAGATCAGTGAATTGCGGTTGCAGGCATTGCGATCGGCCATGAATCCGCATTTTATCTTCAACGCATTTAACTCCATCCAATACTTTGTGTCGCGCAACGATCGCGTTAATGCCATTAACTACTTATCGAAATTCTCAAAGTTAGTACGCGGAATCCTATCCAGTGCCAATCAAAAAAAGATCAAACTGTCGGAAGAGCTGAGCCTGATTCAGAATTACATTGAAATCGAGCAAATCCGATTTGAAAACAAATTCGAATATGAAGTTCAAATAGATGACTCTATTCTGATTGATCAAATCGAAATCTACCCGCTGTTGATTCAACCCTATGTCGAAAACGCCATCCTTCACGGACTCTACAACAAATCGGGCCCTGGTCTTTTACAAATTCGACTGCGACCATGGCCAAACGGCCTGGAAATAGAAATTGAAGACAATGGAATCGGGCGGGAAAAAGCGAAAACGATCCGCGCACAAACATTTCCACTCCACCCTTCCATGGGAATGGAAATCACCGAAAACCGACTGAAGCTCATGTATCAGCATTCATCCTCCAAGCATTTTGAAGTTTTGGATTTACATGACGCATCGGGCCAACCCTGTGGCACCCGCTGCATCTTACGTATAATCGCCTAAAGCCAAATTCCGTCCACTTACTCAACCGAACCTGCCATCCGCTCGGTGCAACTGTCTATTGACTTTATTTTTTTGATGCTTGTTGAAAATCAATTTTTCATAAACTCGAATCTCCCTCTTCTATGAAATTTACTATTACTTTAATTCTCACTATGCTGCTGATTAGTATCAGTGCAAAAACACGTGCACAGAGCAATACACAAATCAAATTTTTTGGGCAGCCGGGGCTAGACTTCTCCTTGAACGATGACGCGAAGTCAAACTCAACCTATTTTCGGGGCGGACAGTTTGTGATTTATGTAACCTCGCAGGTAACAGAACGAGTGACTGTGGCCGGTGAATTAAACATCCACTACATGGCCATCATTCCGGGGCCTTCTACCGAAATTGAGCGCTTGTATCTTCGCTATTCGATTAACGACAATCTCGCCATCCGTATAGGAAAAACGTACAATCCCATAGGATACTGGAACCTCAACTACAACTTGGGGTTAGTATTGCAACCAACAATCTCGCGCCCGCTCATCATTCAACCAACGCACGATGGAGGATTTACGCAAACAAGGGATATTGGCGTGATGCTTGAAGGTGAAAACATTGGTTCAGCGCGATTATTTTTTGATCTTTTTCTGGCCAACGGAAGAGGAAAAAATGGCGGTCTTTTAGGTCCATCGTATGCACTCGGAAAAACCATCTCAACCACGGCACGCGTAGGAATCGAGCCAACGGAAGGATTAAAGTTATCCGTTTCGGGTGTATTTAATCCACTCGAAAAAGGCATGTTAAATGAATTCAACCTTCCGATTGCCGACAAACTAACGTATTCGGCTTTTGCCGGAAGTATTTCTTTTTTTAACCCGGAGAAAAAACTGGAATTGATTGCAGAATACTATCAGCATACCAATGCGTATGAATCTATTGGAACCTATAACATCAACGGTGGTGTACTTTACCTTGGGATGAAAACCAATGGAAAACTAACTCCCTACTTTTATGGAGAAACATTAAAATTCCAAAATGGAGATCCTTTCTTTCCGTTGATCGATGAATTTACAAATCAAGCCTTTGGTGATGTCACTTCGATCAGTCTTGGTTTAAGATACAAGTTTACGCCTACCATCGTATTTAAAACCGAAGCAGGATCGAGTGATCACAAAGGGTATGGCACTACCCTCGCATTAAAGACACAGCTGGCATTTTCTTTTTAATCTAAAAATCAATCTCAGCAACAAAAAAAATAGTACACATGAAAAAATTTATACCTACCGAATTTTTTGTTAGCATCATTATTCTTTCACTGTTAGTTAGTTCATCTTCATTTAATTCAATTGCAGATGGACGAATAGCCGTGATCGTAAACAACGACAATCCGGCAGAAAAACTTACCGCAGGTGAAGCAAAACTCTATTGGTTGCGCAAGATCAAAAAGCGCTGGCCCGAAACGAACAAGAATATTTTGCCTGTAGACCGCAAAGCTAAATGTGCTGAACGAGATGCCTTCTATGCGAAGGTGTTGAATATGAATGCCGATGATGTAGAAAGCTATTTCAGCAACCGACAATACCAAAACGCGGAAAAACCGCAAGACAAATTTGCCTCCGACAGTGAAATCATTGAATTTGTTTCCAAAGAGATTGGTGCCATTGGCTTTGTCTCGCAAAGCGCGCTTTCGGGCGATGCCAAATCAAAAGTGAAAGTAGTTTTAACAATTGAATAACTGTAACTACCGATGAAAATCAACTTGAAGGGGATATCCGCTAAAATTGCAGCCGGCTATGCAGCGATCATTCTGATAGCAATTGTAATCTCCGCGATCACATTCTTTACCATTCAACGCCTGCGCGGTGTGGATCGGGAGATTTCTTCACAAATCGTCCCCACCTTCATTGCATTAAAAGAATTCAATTCGCTGAATGATATCAACTTCAAACTCTCCAGCAACTGGATTTACCAACCCAACCAGAAAGACAAAGATGATTTGCATCAATTAATTGAGAAGCAATGGCCCGAATTGAAGTCCCGCATACTAGCGGCTGCCGATTCGGAAAACCAATCCGACAGCGAAACGAAAACGCTGGCTCAATTTGAATCTGTAATAGCCGCATCGAAACAAATCATGACAAAGCTCAGTGCCGATTCATTATACAGTAATGATATTGTAATTGACGAATGTATTTCCATTTTGGATCGAACCATCAAACCCAGATCATCCGAACTCACAACGGCAATCAATCAATGGATCAGCGCGAAAAGCGAAAGCCTGGAAAAAAGCACTTCCATTAAAAACACATCCTATACAGTCCTCACCTATTTGGTGATTATGTCTATTTTGCTTTATGCAGTAATTGGCGTGAGTGCTTCTAAAATTTCGTCCAATATTATTGTCAAACCGATTACGCAACTGAAAAATCGAATCCTCACCTTAAGCCGGGGCGAAATCAACGAGGTAACAATCGCCAAAACCAACGATGAGATTGGTGAAATGGTAGAGTCCATTCAGGTAATGATCAAAGGATTAAAGTCCAACCGGGATTTTGCGGTAGAGATTGGTAAGGGCAATTACGATAGCTCATTTACGCCCCTGAGCGAACAAGACCAGATGGGAAATGCCCTCATCAATATGCGCAACAACTTGCGGTTAAATGCGGAGGAATCAAATCGTAGAAATTGGGCCACTGCGGGCCTGGCCGAAATTGGGGGAATACTACGCAGAACCGATTTAAGTTCCGATGCACTGTACGACAGCATCATTCAATTTGTCGTAAAATACTTATCCGGCAATCAAGGGGCATTGTTCATTCTCAATGACGAAGATGTCAATCATCACCACTTGGAATTAGTGGCCTGCTATGCGTACAACCGAAAAAAATATTTGCATCAAAAGATAACCGTAGGTGAAGGGCTCATCGGCCAGTGTTACCTGGAAAAAGAAGTGATTTATCTCACCGATGTTCCTCAAGGGTTTGTACGCATCACTTCGGGCTTGGGCGATGCATCTCCTAGCTGCGTCCTGATTGTTCCTATTAAAATCAACGAAGAAGTGCACGGTGTTCTGGAAATTGCCTTTTTCCGCAAGCTGTTAACACACGAAATAGAATTCGTCCAGAAAATCAGCGAGAGCATCGCTTCCACCATCACCAGTGTAAAAGTTGCCGATCGAACCAAACGCATGGTGCATGAATTACAAGAGAAGAGCGAGGTGATGAAATCGCAGGAAGAAGAAATGCGCCAAAATATGGAGGAACTTTCCGCCACCCAAGAGGAAATGGCACGTAAAGAAAAAGAGTACATCGCCAAGATAAAAAACCTGGAAGAACTAGTTGGCTAATTCGTTAGTGCGCGTTGATCGTATACCGCATTCCGAGAAAAAATCGAATACCCTGATTGGGTGCGAATACATACGTGGGGTCGAATGTTAGCGCATAAGGATTTTGCGGAGTGGATAGCACTTGGCCATTGGCATCAAACTGCACTTGCTTATCAAACGGATCAAAGGCGCGTGCAATGCTGTTGGCGGGCGGTGTGTAGTTGAGTAGATTTTTTACGCCTCCGTACAACTCCCATCCCTTTGCGAAAGTTTTGGTAAGCTGAATATTCTGAATGCTCCACCAAGGTGAATATTCGCTGCGCGGATCCAACGGCCCCAACAAAGGCAAACGCATGGGGCCATATAAATTGCCGGTATAGTCGATCGTGAACCCTTTGCCAAGCGGGTAGCCGATGTTCCATACCCCGGAGAAACGCTCCGTGAGCAATTGCTGACTCGTAACTCCGTTTCGGTGAATCGTTACATCCATCCACGTGCTTCCCAAAATCGCTTTTAATCCGCTGGGCCAGGAAATATCCATCGATAGTGATAGACCCTTTGACACCGCATTCCCATTTAAATTTGAATAGATGATTTTGTTCGGATCTGTTTCATAGTCGGGAATGATTCGGTTGGAGAAGTGTGTGTAAAACGTGGTGGCATCTAAGGTAATGAATGCATTTCGGGGTGTATAGATTTTCTTTACCCAGTTTACATTCACATTCCACGATGTTTCCGGTTTCAGTTCATCCTGAAAAACCACTTCTCGCGCTCCGGTTAATGCGGCATGATCTTCGGTAAACACATTGGCCACCCGATAGCCGTTGCCCGTGCTGAACCGAAGGCTGTTTGTTTTGTCAACGGAAGTCCATTTGTAATTAAGTCGTGGAGAAAAAATGGAACCATGAATACTGTTATAGTCGTAGCGCACTCCGGCCAGTAATTTATTCTGTGGATTGATGGAAATTTCATCTTGCATAAAAATTCCGGGCAAATAGAAAATAGAAGCCCGGTTGGATGCATCCAGCGCTGCTGTAGCCGGTGTGTTGTCATCATAATACGTATACCGCAAAGCGGATCCAACCAATACATCATGCGCAGCTATTTTCTTGGTATACGAAAGCTGACCAAACGCAATGAACTGCGTAGCATCATAATACGTAGTTCCATAATAGGAATTTTGATGATGATGCGTGGCGCTGTATTGAAACTGCACAGGTGCCTTCAATGGAAGTTGATACTGCCCCAACAACTCCCAGCGGTTGGTATAAATACTTTCACCGTATCGTTCATCACTTCCTCTATAGTGTGGAGTCCAGTTTACCTGGCCACCCCAGCGATCTTCACCGATATACCGAACTGCGAAATGAAAGGTGCGTTGTTGCCTGCGTTCAAAATGCCATTTGTTAAAAACCGAGATTCGATTTTGTTGAGTGACATCGGTAAATCCGTCCTGGTTATGATCAATGGGGTTTTGGTAATTGAAATAATTCACACCTGCCAGCGCATGTGCCTTGCCCAT
>JAJTHV010000472.1 GCA_021300095.1 Flammeovirgaceae bacterium
AAATATGAAAAAATTATTAATCGAGACCATTCCCCTAGGTCCCTAATCTATTTCCCTAAAATTTTTAAAAGAAAAAAGCACAATTGGTGACCATGTCGTTTTTTAGTTTTTATAGTAGTTTTAGACAACTGAATATCAGTTTTTACCAAAAAAAGTTGAACATGATAAAAGACACACATCATTTTTTGAAAGCCGCGATGAAATGTAAGAGATTGAGCATCGCACTGATTTTCATGCTTTTATGCTCAGCTTCATTAAAAGCACAACTAAAATTACAAGGTGTCGATAAGAGTTCACGCTTCAATGCCCTAACCAACGTAGATGAAATAACCGGTGCTATTTTAACCGATGATATAATACCCAAAGAAGAGTATATGGTGCATTCCTTTAATGGAGTTGCCTTTACAAGAGAAAGACATCCGCTCGAATCAAATCGATATGAGACCATTTCAAAATATACAATAACAAATGGCAATGCGAATCGGGTAGCCTCTTTCCAAATACCAATCTATGCATCCATCAAGTTCTTTAATAATGGTGCATTTACATTAATCGAAAATCTTGGTGAAGGTGGTGGTTATGGAGATGAGATAAAGGTATACGACAACAATTTTCGAATGATTCAATCATTCATTCCATATGCCCCCGGCTTAGGATGGGTGGATTTTGATACGGATGGAAAAGAAATGATCATCGGAACAAATTCCATCGATCAAAAGAATCCTAAGTTTTTTGTGATCGATGACACTGGAAAGCTTTTGTTTGAAAAAAGCGTGAGCCCACAAGAAGGAGAGATTAAAAAGGTACTCTGTTCTTCCGGTTACTACTGCATCAATGTCATTAATTATGATCGACCTAGAAGTATCATTCAGCTATTTAACAGAAATGGAAATCAAATCTGGAGTAGAGATGCCAATGAGCCAAATCAATGGCGTTTAACTGCAACCAAGCAACCTATCTTGGTCACTGCAACTAGTAATTCATTATACATATTTGATGCATTAACCGGAAATCAAATTGATCAAAAAAGTTATGCAAGTATTTACTCGGAATCAGGTGTTACCAAACTGAGGAATGATGGGCTAGCCGACATCATTTCGCTTACGGATATACCTAACACGAATACAATCATTGTATTGCTTTCAGAAATCTATGAGCGTAAAGGAAATTTACTCTACGCATTCACTAGGACATTTACAAGCAGTGATCAAAAAGTTCAAATCTCAGATTGCAATGAGTCTTTACGGTCCAAGCTTGCTCCAAAAGGTTTGTTGATAATTAAAGATAATGAAATAATGAAATTCGATTATGTTAATGAGAAGTAGCTTATTTACAACGATATTATGTTTGTATGTGTTGTCCGGCAAAGGACAAAACGTCTGGCCATTTCGCGATGCTAATGGGGCAGTTTTAAGGGGAAATGTAAGTGGGGTAGTAGGCGAATTTCGATCTAGGGGCACTAACGCCCGGTTTCATGGTGGAGTAGATTTTACAAGTCCCTTAGCTAACAACCCAGGCAAAGCAGTATTTTCAATGCATGCTGGTACCGCGTTTGTCGTTTATACCTCATCCGATTGCTGGAATAGCTATATACGTGTGCGGCTGCAAGATGGTTCAGATGTTTACTACAAGCATATCAAGCCTTCTTCTACAAACCCAGTAACAAATCAACCAGTAACTGAAATAACAAATAACAATGGTCAAGGTACGCCTGTTCAAGTAGGAACATTTTTAGGTGTAATGTTCGGGGATGTTGCTGGTGAAGGCGGTTGTGACATCCATGTTCATATAAACCAAAACACTACAGGAGAAGCGTTGCAGGGAGAGACAAATTTCATTAATCGTTTTGTTAATCCATTTACAGACACCGAGCGACCTTCTTTTATGTATCCATTCGGAGGAGGGGGTACTTCAACAGATAACACTTCGGCAAATGGCTACAAGATAGCCGAGTTTCGCATGAACGGTCACACCAAAACAAATACAACCACTCAACTAGGAGAATCCGAAAGTATCAATGGAACCATCTACAAATATGCTTATGGTAAAATTGATATAGTAACACGATTAAAAGATGTTAATATCGGTACTGGTGGTGGAAGTATTGGCGGTAATAGCGGTGTAAATGCTGCTTCTTATTCGATTATTAACAGTGCAGGTGTAGCGATTGGACAGGAAGTAGAAAATTTGAATTTCAATACTATTCCATTAAACGAACGAGGTAATTATGTATTCGATAACAGATCAAATCAATCTAATCACGTCTACATATTAACCAACAACCCAACAGCCACCAATGGTCGATATGATCAATTTTGGAACACCAATTTACGAATTGGGCAGACCGAAGACTGGGATTTAACAAACAGAGGTGACAAAGATGCCAGATCCATAGAAGAATCATACTATCCTGATGGTAAGTATTTAGTTAGAATACGAGCAAAAGATATCACCAATTTTGAAGGTAATGTTGAAGCAACGATACGAGACGTTCCGGTAATCATCGACAACTTTCGCCCATATACCAAAGAAGTCATTATTCGAAAAGGAGATGCTTTGGGTCGGTTAGTGTATCGAGGCACTTGGAAATGGAATGGAACTGCCTTGCAATTAACGCAACAAACTTTCGATGCTGCCGGGCCAGCCGATAAAGTTTGGATTAAAATAACCATGAGCGAATCGGCTAAAAATGTTCGAGTCAATATACCCTCGGTAGATGGCACCAATTACTCCGATGCATTCCCAATTCCCCAAATTTCAAATTACTCGGTAATTCTCGTGCCGAATACTAATGATACCGAATTTATTTTTATACGAAACGCCATTACGCCTGCAGGCGTTCAAACACTGAATATTCAAGGCGAAGACTTTGCCGGAAACCCATTGCAAACCAACCCAGCACAAATTCCGGTTCGATTAGCGAATGGGAATTGGGAAACCGGTATTTCATCAGGTGTAGACAGCAATCACAAATTCAACACTGGCAATGATGTTTGTATATCGAATACGTTTCCGGGCGGTAGAAAAGATACCGGCAACGGAGACAATTCTACATCCACTTCCGGCTGTGTTTATGCAGATTTTTCTGCCAGCAAAACAAATCCGGCAACAAATGAGCCCGTTGTTTTTACACCGGTGGTATCGGGCACCGGTCAATTATCGTATCAATGGGATTTTGGCAACGGTGCCACTCCCGCTACTTCTACGTCTTCCGGCAATCAAACGGTGCTTTATAACACACTCGGCCCCAAAACCGTCAGTCTTAAAATTTGCGACATCACTACTAACTGCGTTACAGAGCAAAAAATTGCGGCTATCACCGTTAGTAAAAATGGCATCAGCGAATTATCAGTTGATTTTTCTACAAGCCAACTGGCAGGCAACACCGGGCAAGCTATTCAACTCACCAGCACGGTTACGGGGGCGGTGGGCAATGTTACCTACTCCTGGCATTTTGATAGTGGGGTTTCGCAAGGATATCACACAGACGCAAATCCAGTTATCACATACAATACCCCAGGGAACAAAACCATTAGCCTGACAGTAACAGATGACAATGGCAGCGTGACGAAAGTAAAAAATAGTTATCTGGTCATCAATTCAATTATCTTGAATATCAACCCGTCCATTTTAGGTGGTTGCATTACAACAGGACCAGATGGAATTGCTTCTTTCTCTGCTGCGGTGATTGGCGGCAATGGCCCTCCTTACGGATTTTACCGATGGGACTTTGGCGATGGAACCACCTCAACATTGGCTACTACTTCTCACACCTATACCAAATCAGGCAAGTTCACCGTTCGTCTAACCGTTTGTGATGCCACCAGTTGTGGGACTACCGAAAGTGTTAACTGCGTGACAGTTCCTCCCATAGTTGATGCGCGGGCATTTGTTACGGATTTCGCGGTAAATAATGTGACTTTTGGATCTGTTTACTCGGCACTTGTAGCGGGATTGAATACTCCTTTAACTTACACAGATGCTTCTATCGGAACAGGAGATCGATCAAGGTATTCCTATTCATGGGATTTCGAGTCACATTTCTTTGCCGGTGGAACCACCGAAAGTGCGAGTCCTTCCACAGCCAATACACGCGGGCCTCACGAAGTTTATTTTACAACCACAGGATTTAAAGAATCATCCCTTACCGTTGTAACAGAAGCTAATGCCAACCGAAAAACGTTGAAGAATGTGGTTGAAGTACGAAAAGGTCTTGGCTCCGGCCGATGTTTTGCGAATATTGGCACAGCCACCGTTTCTTCTACTTGCTGGTCTGCAACTAACCCTCCTCAATTTACCGTGCCTGTGGCAAAAACAAATTGCCCGATAGCTAAAACGGAAGTGATCTATTGGGAGCATGAAGGATCAGGCACTGTATTACCTGATAACAAATTAGATTTTGCGAAAATGAACGTAGCC
>JAJTHV010000194.1 GCA_021300095.1 Flammeovirgaceae bacterium
AAAGGCATTCGTCAAAGATCGGAAAATTCAACCGTAATAATGCAATGGAATTTCTATTGCATCCTTATGCTTGAAGCCTGACAACCCAACGGTTCGTCACTTGATTAATACTTTTTTGTTAGTGACTATATCCTTAATCGCCAAAATTCACCGATAAGATTGAAGAGATACCAATTCGGAAGCCGTAATCCTGATAAGTTCCGTTGGTGAAGGCCACGGCTCCTTCCAAGCGGAAAATACGGAGAATGCCATCCAGCCCGTAGCCCACTTCAGTGAAGTTCTTCGATGAAGGTGTGCTCAGGTAATTGACAAAGAAATTTTCTTGCACACCCATGAGGCGAATCATCGGAATGCGTGTGATCAAAAATTTGCGGAAGTGGTAATGGGCACTGATCGATACAAATTGATCGCGGGTGCTGTAGAGATAGTAATCCATCAAGCGGAAACTTCCCACCGGGTCTGAAGTAATGATAGGTGTTTTGTTTCCCAAAAAATGCTTATAGTCCATGAAGTAGAGCTTGTCGGCATTCAGGAATTTTCCAGCCTTCAGATTTAAATCAAACGTACCCCGAATTCCGAACTTAATCTGCTGACGAATGCCCGCTTCAATCAAATCGTAATTGACATCGCTGCCGAATACACCATTGAAACCTTTTTTATAGTTAAAGCTAAGAACGGGTGAGGAATTTTGAATCCGGAATTTATTGCCATTGCGAATTCTGTATTTCTGCCACGGGCGAGCTTCAATTCCGACTGCTCCGGTAAAGGATGTGTTGTCTTCAAAACCCGTGTTAAGAGTTTCCACATTCACTGGTGCATTGGGGCGATAGTTTTCTTTATTGTCGGAGAAGAAAGTGTAGTCCGAACGGTTGTCTAGTTCATGGCGTCTGGAAAGAGCCCACGAAGACGTAATCGTGAATTTATCATTGATTCGATTCCGGTATTTCAAATCAATAAAGTCCTGTTCATATAATTTCATCCAATTGTCGCCACTAAAGAGGGATGTGAGTGTGTTCACAAAAGAGTGAATGGGTTCATCGCTGTTGAATTGTTCCACATAGCGACCACCTTCCAATGTGATACGTTGATTTTGATTGCGATACTCTACCCGCAGTTTGCCGGTGAGCAACTGACGCGAGAAAGCATAACGCGCAATCGGGCTAATTTCGAGGCGCGAAGTGCGTGACTTTTTCGTTGAATCAGTTTTGTCTTTAAACACCCAGCGTTTGTAGAGGCTGGTGCGATAAATCAGATTGAACCCTTCAACAGTATTAAATCCTCCATACGGAAAATGAATGCGGAAGTCGGTTGTTTTGTCGACCCGATAGCTGTTGCCCACCAACAAATCAGTGGGGCTGAATCCTTTTTTTCCTTTCCGGGATTTGAGCGTATCACCCTCCTCACGCTGACGCTCTACGGTAGAGATACTGTCGTTGATCTGATATCCTCGCTCTTCCTGTTTTGAAAGTGCTACAGGGCGAATCTCGCTCCAGAAGGTAGAGTCTTTTTTATACGCTGCTGAGTCTACCGTAAAAGTGCTTTCCGAAAGCACTTCCGGTTCTTTGGTTTCTTTTTGTTCCTGTTTCTCGTACTCCCGCACCATTTGGCGAAGCTCTTTGTTGGTTACCTCTTTGCCGGAAGCAAGGCGCTCTTGAATTTGCTGATCTTTTTTACTGAATTTTTTCTCGATTTTTTTCGCTTCCTCTTTTTCAATCTTCTCATCGACAACTTTCATTTCGGCTACTACCAAATCGGGATTGAGTGTGATTTTGTAGTCTTTCAAAGTTGCGAGGTATTCGGCTGTAAACTCAAATCCAAAAACTTTTCCGTCCACAAAAAACTGTTGCGAAATCGGCAGCCACGCTTTGTCTTCGATGGGGTTGTAAATCTGCTTTACTTTAAAGTTGATGCCCAATTTTACGGTCCGCAAGTCTAAGCTGTGAATGCTCCACCAATCTTCAACAATAAAAATCATGCCCTCAAATACATTATCACCTTTTGAGCGAGGCGTTACTTTTATTTTGCTGATTTCGTAGGTGTTGTCTTTGAACGAGCCGAGGTATTCAAATTTATAGTACGAAAATGCTTTAGGGGACAGAGGCGATACCACTTCGGCAATCTCTGATTCGTAGAAACTTCCAAACACAAATTGATTAGGAGAGGTATTGCGATCTTTTCCTTTGGTGTAAACGGCAATTACTTTTTCTTCAAACTTGTTGGGGCGTGTGTATTTGATTTCGCTTACGGATTCGGAAATAAATACACGGTCTTTGGTGATGCCTTCTTTTTCAACTGCTTTTTTAGCAAACCAAGGATAATCTTTTAGTTGACCTTTTCCTTTGATATAAACTTTGGCGGTGTAGTTATCTAACTGTTGCGTATGGTATTTCGCTTTGCCGATGGCTTTGCGCATGATGGTATATGCGGGGTCTTCTTTGCCTGCTTTGATGATTACGTTTTGCAGAACAACCACTTGTGTTTTCAAAACGATATTGATTTCAACAAAGTCGGCTCCTACTTCAATTTTGCGTTGCGTGGTTTCGTATCCAAGGTATTGAAATAGAACATCGTATTGGCCGGGAGGCAACGATAATTCAAATCGGCCCTCCATATCCGTGGCAGCACCGGCAGAAGTTTGTTTAACAAATACGCTGGCAAAAGCCAAAATGGTTCCATCATCGCCTTTGATGGTGCCTCGAATTCCTCCCGCGAAAGCGGAAGAAGCCACAAGAGTAAGCGCAAATAGTGGGGTAATTATCTTTTTCATCAAAACCATAGACGCAAGTAAGCAAGTTTAGGTTGTCTAAGGATGCACCGTTAATGATAAAAGTTTTTGAGCCGGATCATATTTTCTACCGATTCGGGCACGAGGTATCGAATGGACTTGTTAGCCTTGATACATTGACGAATGTATGTGGCGGAGATATCCAGCAAAGGAGCCTCAATCATTTTGACATTTGGATGACGAATTAGTTCTGTATTTGTTACATCCGGTCGTGGATAAACATACAATTCATATTGTTCCAGTATTTGTTCGTAGTTCTTCCACTTTTTAAAACTTTCCAGGTTATCCTGGCCAATGATTACTTTGAATTCCTTGCCGGGATGTTTCTCGGACAAGTAGGCCAGCGTGTGAATGGTAAAACTCGGTTTGGGCAAGTGAAACTCAACATCCGACACCTCTATTTTATGGTGATCGGCTACGGCTGCTTTGGCCATATCGTAACGATCGAATTCATGCAGCAGGCCTTTGCTGGGCTTGAGCGGGTTTTGTGGTGATACGACCAGCCACACTTTGTTCAGGTCCGCGTTTTCGGCCATTACATTGGCAATGATCAGGTGCCCGATATGAATAGGGTTGAATGAGCCAAAGAAAAGACCAATTTTTTTATTCTGAGTCATCACTCAATTGATGTAGAAACTGCGCTGGGGTTAGTACCGGAATGGAAGATGATCTGAAATCTTTAGTGTTTCTGGTAACGATCGCTGTGATTCCTTTCACATTTAGGGCACTGTAATATTGTAATCCATCTTCAAAATCCAAGAAATCAGAGTCTATTACTTGATTGAAAAAAGTGGTTTTAAGATCAATGATGTTGATCCAATTGATAAACATTCCCACTATCACAAATGCATCTAGCTTATGTTTATCAGCGAAATATGCAACATTCGATAGTGTAAGTGCGGAGATATGTATGTCAATCTTGCCTTTATCCTTCAACTCAAAAATGGATTCTGCCTCCTTAACGAATTCTGGACGATTAAGTGCAAAATCAAGAACAACGTTAGTGTCTAGAAATACTTGAGGAGTCATTACTTATACTTTTCCATAAGGTATTTGTATCGTTCTTCACGATAATCAAAGTCATCTGGTGCTTTTCCTAGTATGCCTTTCAGTTCCATAATTGAAGCTCCTTTTTCTACCACACGGTTTTTAGGGATAATATTCTTCAGGTATTCTTCTACCATGGTTGAGAGGTCAATACCCTTTTCTGCAGAGTACTTTTGGGCGGCATTTATCACACTTGCATCAAGGGTGATGGTCAATTTTGTAGTCATATTTTTAAGACTAATTAACTTTCTAGTAAAGTTGTGAAATAATACAGAAAATTTCAAAGAATGACTTTAAACCCATCATACAATCGTTGCGCTTCGGCAACCGACTTGCTTAAGTCCTCATTGAGCAGTACTACATCAAATTTATCTTGAAACGACATTTCAAATTTTGCTTTAAAGAGCCTTCGCGAAAGGCTCTCTTCTGTTTCAGTGCCGCGGGAGTTAAGGCGTTGTGCCAGAATTTCAATAGAAGGCACTTTCACAAATACAGAAAGCGCTTTTTCACCAAAGTATTTTTTTAAGTTGATACCACCTTTCACATCTACATCAAAAATCACATTTTTACCTTCGGCCCAAATGCGCTCGATCTCTGATTTTAAAGTACCGTAAAAATTGCCTGCGTATACTTCTTCCCACTCAATGAATTCGTTGGCGTCAATTTTCTCTTTGAATTCTTCCGGAGTTAGGAAGTGATAATCTTTTCCGTCTACTTCGGTTCTTCCACGCCTGTCGCGCGTAGAAGCAGAAATAGAAAAACCCAGGTCGGGATTATTTTCAAGCAAGTATTTAACGATAGTGGTTTTGCCAGAACCGGAGGGCGCAGAGAAAATGAGTGCTTGACCGGCCATTGGCTACGAAGATTTTTGTTCGATTTGCAGTTTTATTTTTTCGATCAGATCGCTGGGCGCTGCACCACCACAACACTTGGATTGCACGAGCTGTTTCAATGACATATCTAAGTCGTATGATTTGTAGCAGGGCATGCAATGATCCATGTGCACTTTAAAGTATTGCTTTTGTTCTTCGGTGGCCTGGCCATCCAAAATAGTTTGCAACATTTCCATGCAGGTAGGTTTCTGCTGATCGGGTTTTGCAAAAGGATTGGTCGGATTGTTCATAGCTAAGCTTTATTATAACCCATTGACTTGGCGTATTCGCTCAATTTTTCTTTCAGTAAATTTCTGGCTCTGTGCAAGCGACTGCGCACCGTACCGATGGGGATATCCAATATTTTGGCCATCTCCTCGTACTTAAATCCTTCCAAGTCGCACAGTATAATCACCGTTTTAAAATCTACATCCAATGAGTTCAAGGCATTCGAAATTTCATCTCCAATCATGTCTTTGAGCGATTCCACGCGCAGATCGGGGGTGATTTGTCGGTCTACCTCTTCTGAATTATAATACGTTTCTACCTCCTGATAGTCAACTTTTGCCGGCTCTTTGCTTTTTTTCCGGTAATCGTTGATAAAGCTGTTTTTCAAGATGCGGAACAGCCATGCCTTCGCATTAGT
>JAJTHV010000356.1 GCA_021300095.1 Flammeovirgaceae bacterium
ATCGGGATGCGGGGTGCCGCTTCCATCCCTGCCCCTAGGGCTTCGATAAAAAAGATGGTGAAAGAAAGAAGTTTGACGCAGAGTGCGAGGCGGGAATCTGTGAAGAGGTAAAGAAAATCCTTTGTAACCTCACCCCGACACGCTTTGTGTGGCGACTCTTTTGTTTTATCCCCTACAAGAGAGGGAGACGTGATGAGGTGCCTTGCTCATGCGATTATGTTTGCCGCAGAGTGCGAGGCGTGACTCTATGGAGATATAATTGGTATAAGTGTCATTCTTTTATTTTTTGAAGTGAAAGTCTTTGCATTTTAACATGCATATCTCTGCTGTCTTGATGTTGTGCCAAAAGCAGTTCTTTTATAAAATTAATGTCCACCAAGTTGTACCAAACTTTTCCATTCTCAGTGATCAGTTGTCCTGCTACGGATAGCGTTCTTCTCTTACCTTTTTTCGAATAAATATCTACTCTAAACTCATTCATTGGTTTTATTGTCTTTATCTCTTGGGCAGAATTCCATTTTTCGGCAAGAAGTTTTACTTGATTTCTGGATAATCTTTTATTATTAACAAATGATGTCCAACCACCTGAAATTGTTATATACTCCACATTTGTAGTATCGATTAATTTTTTATTATAGCGGGTCATTCTCTTAGTCTGCCCGTTAACATCTATGAAAGATGTCAGTGAAAAAATAAATGATATAAGTAGGATAGCCTTCATTGTATTTATCTTAGTTTTTTCGTTGTCTGTTGTAATTAACACTCCTCAATTTCACCTCAGAGTCTCCTGCAAGGGACTCTGAGGCACACTGGGAGCTAATTCATATCTATGTCAACATGCTATTAATTATGTTTGCCGCAGAGTCCAAGGCGAGATGCTGCGGGGAGGTAAATTCCAATCAGTCCTCTACTTTGTAAACATGACCAGAACCAATGTCAACCCGGTAGTTAAAAATAGTCGGAAGTTGTTCATCTGATACTTGGCCGAATCTGACTGAATAACGACCTTCATTTTTTGTCGGATAGCTATCAATCAAAGTGTATGACAGAATTTTTAAATTGTTCAAATTTATTGCAATTGAGTCCACCTCTGCTAAGTCCCATATTTTTCTGTGAACTGAAATTTCCAAGTCAGACAGTGTTTTTATAGAGTCGTTATACAGCATAAGTTGAATAGTTCGTCCCGATTCTTTGTGTGCAGTAAAGCCAAGATTTTTGAATGGGTCAGTCTTTTCAAGCAAAGAAAAAACATGATCGCCAATCTTTTTTGACATATGCCTGATGTTTTTATTTGATTTAATTCTGGTCGTGTCATCATTCTCAAGAACAGTAAATTTTATATTGTGATATGTCGCATCATTTAAGTACGTGTGAAAAATGTCGGTGGTGTCAGCCTTGTCTATTAGGAAAAATTCGTAGCGGTAGTTGTCAATGCTGGTCTGGTAGAGCTTGTAGGAAATTGTCCCTCGAGTCGTTTTGCCCAACTCCTTTGCTTCAATGAAATCGTTTCGCTCCAAAGTCGAGCAGCCAATTATCAGAAGGAATATTAGAAGTTGATATTTCATAATGGCATTGCCTCCAACATTAGAATGTGCAGATGTTTCTCTAAACCTTGCACCTATTTCTGTTATGTTCGTTCTTTGTTTAATCAAATCTCGTGCTTCGCTCCCAATCTTCCAAAGAAAGTGTTACTGTCTGAATCTCGATTTTCAGGATTTTAGGATCAGCATAGCCATAGGGGATTGAATGGGAGATGTTGGATAAAGTTTTGGGGGGAAATTTAGGGATACTTAGTCGCAGACTAAGGATAGCATGGGTGTTATGCGAAGCCTTTCTTCTGTTTTATATTTGCACCTGTTAAAACTTAAAAGCGAAAAGTCAACATGTTAAAAGACTTAATTTCAAAATTTGGGAAAGAGAAAATTAACACTCTTACAAAGTATCCATCAATACTGACACTTCATCAATTAGGCGAAAAAGGTCGCTTAAAAAATGAATTAACAACGCCCATTCAAGGCGAAAAAATGTATGCCACCGAAAAGATAGATGGAACCAATGCAAGGATCATTTGCTATGGTTCTGAATATCTAATTGGTGCAAGAGAATTTATTTTACACCATTCACACGACTTGTATTTTGATAATGCACAAGGAATTGTTGATGGATTGAAAGAGTTAAATGTAAAAATTCCACAAACCGACCTATTTACTGTTATCTATGGTGAATTTTATGGTGGTAAAACATCTGCAAATTCAAAATGGTATGGTCAAGACAGAAATGGTTTTCGTGTCTTTGATATTGCTGTTTATAATGATTTGTCAATGCTTGAAATGTCGCAAAACGAAATTTCAAAATGGCGTGAAAGAGAATCAGAAATCGGAATTATTTATGGTCAAAACTTTCTTTCTCGGTCTGAAATGCAAACTCAATTTTCTGATTTCGAACTTGTGCCATTGGTAGAATTTGAATTAGGAGATATGTCGCATAAAGTAGTTTTAGACAATCTCAAAAAGTTTATTCCTACCACAAACGTAGCATTGTCAGAAAATGCCTTAAAAAAATCGGAAGGTGTTGTTTTACGAAATGAAAGTCGTTCAAAAATTGTCAAAGTTAGATTTGAGGATTATGAACGGACTTTGCGTTAAGGTATCGAATCACATCAGGGGTACGCGCATACTTTATATCGAGTTAATTTAAATGCGTAATGATCTCTACGCCTTTAAATCTTTCCTTTAGTTCTTTGAGTTTTGCCCGATCTATTTTCTTGTTTTCGAACAAGTCGATTGTTTTTAACTTTTTGCACTTCAGTAATTCTACGGGAAGATCCTCTACTTCGCTAAAAGATAAACCAAGATATTCCAGAGAATTGCAATTGCCTATTTTCGGAGAAATGAAATGAATGGGGCTTCCATAACATTCCGTTTTACTGTCCCCAAAAACCAATGTCTGCAGTTTTTTCAAATCCCCTATTGCATCAGGCACCCGATTTATGACACCGCCTGTAAGATGCAATATCTCTAAGTTTGAAACCCGACTGATAGAAGCCGGTAAACTGTCAATCTTAATGAAGCAAAAATTAACTTCACGTAAATTTTTGTTATCCGCAATTAACTGAAAAAAGAGCGTGGAGTTAGTTCCCTCAGGCCATTCCTCACTATAGGCACTAATTCGATCAGCTACTTTTGCGCAACGTATCGCAGCTTCTGTACCAAACACATTGTCGCAATTATCTTTGCCAGCTTTAATTATTTGATTCACTTCCTCCGGTATCTGGGCATCTCTTTCTTTGGCGATTTTTGGTTTGCATGAAATCGCACCGACTAAAACTAGGATACTCCATGTTATTACACGCATCATAAGCTGATTTTACTTTAGTTAAATAGGTACTTCTCTAGCCTGTTAAAGATAAATAAAGAATTGATGACTTCCATGACTCGGTCACGCGACTCCTTTTGTATTATCCCCACCGCACAAGAGAGGAGGAGGTGATGTGGAGCTTGCGCATCAATTATGTTTGTCGCAGAGTGCGAGGCGGGAATCTG
>JAJTHV010000282.1 GCA_021300095.1 Flammeovirgaceae bacterium
ATGCTACTTATTATTCACCTGTGGTTTAGAAGCGCGTCAATTACTAAACTCGCTCTGTGGATTCAACTGGTGGATATGTTGATCTTGTTACCCATCTACTTGGTACTGAAGCTTCGCATAGAAGGTGATTCTGAAATATCAAGCCCACTGCTTTCACAATTGCACAGACTTATTGTCAATCCCACTTTAATGATTTTACTATTTCCTGCAATTTATTTCCAACGACTTAAAAAAATAGCGTAGATGACCGAGCGAATTTACTTATCAAAACCCCACATGGGAGGGGAAGAAATCAAGTTCATTAATGAAGCATTTGAGGCCAATTGGATTTCTCCTGCTGGCCCTAATATTACAAACTTTGAAAATGAACTTGGGCAGTATTTAGATGGAATAAATGTGGCAGCCTTATCATCGGGTACAGCTGCAATTCACTTAGCGCTGATCATCTTGGGGATTCAGCGCAATGATGAAGTCATTTGTTCTACTTTCACTTTTTCAGGTACTTGTAATCCTATCGTTTATTTGGGAGCAGTGCCAGTTTTCGTAGATTCTGAGCCCTCTACATGGAATATGGATCCTGTATTATTGCGCACATGTATTGAAGATCGCATTGCAAAAGGCAGGAAACCCAAAGCGATTATTGCAGTTCATCTGTATGGCATGCCAGCTAAGATGGATGAAATCATGCAAGTGGCACATGAGTTTAATATACCCTTAATTGAAGACGCTGCAGAAGCACTTGGTTCAGCCTACAAGGGCAAAAAATGCGGCACTTTTGGTGATTTTGGAGTACTTTCTTTCAACGGAAACAAAATCATAACTACTTCCGGGGGCGGAGCGCTAACATCCCATAATCAGGATTGGATTGAAAAAGCCAAATTTTTGGCAACACAGGCTCGCGATAAGGCCGTTCATTATCAGCACTCTGAAATAGGCTATAATTATCGTTTGAGTAACATTTGCGCTGGAATTGGTAGGGGACAATTACAAGTTATTGAGAATAGGGTAGAGCTACGAAGAAATAAATTTGATACCTATTTTAAAGGGTTGTCACCCAATTCCATTCAGTTTTTGACCGAGCCGGATGGTCATTTCTCTAACCGGTGGCTCACAGCAGTTTTGTTGCCTAAACGAATCAATGTTTACGAACTAATCTCATTTTTGGAGTCCAAGAACATTGAAACCAGGCCACTTTGGAAGCCTATGCATTTACAACCAATATTTCATCAATACCCATTCTATTCAAATTCGCTTTCCAATAACCTGTTTGAAGGAGGTGTTTGCTTGCCATCTAGCTCTAACTTAACCATTGGCGAACAAGACAAAGTCATTCAATTCATGAAGGAATTCATGGAAAACTAGCCAGACAGCTCGGTTACTATATTCCTTTTTTTCGTATTATTTTATTAGTTTTGCTTGTTAATTAAACTCCAAACCATGGTTAGAGTACTTTTGTTCTTAGTTCTATTCCCCTATATCGCCTTCGCACAAGTTGACGGTGATTATAGAACTGATCAGGCTGGCAATTGGAATGCTGCTACATCCTGGGAAGTATTTGTTTCTGGCGCATGGCAGCAACTTGAAACAGTAAATGCTGGCATATACCAAAATATCACTCCAACAAGTTCTTCTGGAGAAATTACCATACAGAATAATACATCTGTAACCGCAGATGTATTGGCTGACCAGCTAACCATCAATTCTGGATTTACATTAACCATTGCCGCCAGCAGAACATTGACGATAGAAGATGGCGCTGGAGACGATTTGATCAATTTGGGAGCAATAACAACTACTGGTTCGCTGGTGATTTCTCCGAATGCAACCTATAATCACGCGCGTGATGGCGGCACAATTCCTTTGGCTACATGGGGTTCCAATTCTACTTGTTATGTAAATGGAATTACAGCTACTAACCCAACATTGATAGCAGCCAATGCTTATGAAAATTTTACTTGGGATTGTGTTCAAACAGGAACGAGATCATTTGGCGGTAATCTGCGAACTGTAAACGGCAACCTCCTTATTTTAAATACAAACGGACAACAACTACAGTTTTCTACTGGAGTAGCCTATACACTAAATATTGGCGCAGATTTTACCATTCAAGGAAACTCTCGTTTTGCTTTCGCTACAACAGCCAATCCAGTGGTTGTTAATTTGACTGGAAATTTCGATTATTCATCTAGTTCAGTAACAACGAGTAATCTAAAATCTTCGGGGGTTTTTACCTTTAATATCGGAGGAGGCTTTTCTCAATCAGGAGGTTCATTAACCATTTCCACAGGAGCCAACACAGGTACGATCAATCTAGAGAGTGATTTTATACAGTCAGCTGGAACATTAACAAGAACAGGAGGAACGGGATCTATCGTTTTTAATGGAACGGGTGGAGCTCAAAATATCACTTCGGGTGGAACAATTTCAAGTACAATAAATTTCTCGGTTACAAATACCTCGGGTGTAACTTTAAACTCAAATCTTTCATTACCAGCGACTTTAACTCAAAATTCAGGAGTAGGAATCATTGATTTGAATGGAAATCGATTAACTATTAATGGCAATTTGACACAAACTTCGGGTTCAATTGGAGTCAATACCGCATCAGAACTGGTTCTCCAGGGAAGTGGTACTTTGCCAGCAGGCGCAATATCCTTTTCAGGGACTGACTTACTTCGACTCGAGATAAATCAAACAGGCACACTTACTACTTCAAGTTCCATTGCAATTACCAATCTGAACCTTTTCAATGGAACCTTTACGTCATCTACAGTTTCAATGGCTAGTGGTGGTCAAATTACCCGTCTTGGAGGGACGATCACCAACACGCCAGGAGGTACTTCATATAACGTGGTCTACACCAATACAGCAAATATCAATACAGGAGCTGAATTACCTGCTTCTGCCTCCGTGTTAAACAACTTGACAAAACAAGGGGCTGGAATTACTACACTAAATCAGTCGCTGGTAACAGTAAATGGCAACTTGACTTTATCAGCAGGTACTTTTGCTGCGGGTGCAAATAGTGTATCATTAGCCGGAAACTTCACCGCGAATTCAACTTTTACAACTGCAGCCGGGTCTACTTTTACAATTACAGGTAATTCAACTCTTTCGGGATCTATCGCTCCTATATTTAGGGATTTAGTGGTGAATGGCACATTAACACCATCTATTAGCTATGGTGTCAATGGTAATTACACTGTTGGAGCAAGCGGAACTGTAAATGCAGGAAGTGGAACTGTCACTTTTGGCGGTACAACCGCCATCACCAATAGTGGTGTGATGAACTTGAATGCAGTTACAATTACTGCTGCATTTTCGATGACGGCCCCATCAACTACATTAGGGATTGCGGGTAACTTTACTTCAACAGGAACTTTTAATAATGGATCTGGGACTATCTTATTTAATGGAACCACAAATCTAACAGCAACAGAAGTTTATAATAATGTCACTGTATCAGGAACAGTAACCAGCACAGGTAATTTTTCGCAAACTGTTGCTGGTAATTTAATTAACGATGGCTCATTTAATATTGGAACTGGAAATTTGACATGGAGTGGATCAGGAACATTGTCAGGCACTGGTAATACCACCGCAGAAGATTTGAACGTAACAGGTACATCTTTTACCTATACATCATCCGGTAACCTAACACTCAATGACGACTTATTGGGTACAGGAAGCTTTGATTCTTCAGGTTCATCAGGATCAATCATTTTTGCAGGAGCTGGTTCGGCAATCAACCGAACGGGAACAACTACCTTTAGAAATATGCTGGTAAGCGGAACATTAACTCCGGCTACAAACTATACTTTATCCGGATCAGGAGGTCTAACTGTCAATGGTACACTTGTTTCTGGGGCTACAGTTATTTTTGGAGGTACTTCTCAAAGTATTTCAGGATCAAGCAGTGCTATTGCCTTTAACAATGTGACCACTAACACTGGATCAACACTAACTATTACACCTAGTATAACCATCAACGGTAATCTGATTGGAAACGGAGATATCACATCATCTGCAACGATTACATTCGTAGGTCTTACGATGTCTGGTACTGGTGCTAAGAACTTTACAAATGTAACAGTGGGAACAGGTACTTTGATCCCCAACGCGAGTTATTCCATTGCTGGCGACCTAGTCATTACAGGAACTCTCTCGGCAGGAAATGCAACCACTACATTCAATGGCAATACAACAATCACTGGTGCAGGTTCAGCTACCTTTAACTTTTTAACTATTACAGGTTCGCTTACTTCATCAGCAGGAACGATTAGTATTGTTCGCGACTTTACAAATAACGGCACATTCAACCACAACAACGGAACTGTTTCGTTTAGCACAGCTGGAACTGTTCAACAACAAATATTGGGTAGCAGTACTACCGTTTTCAATAATCTCATAATTAACAATACAGGTGTAGCGGTAGATGTTACAAATGGTGTATCGGGTGGAGCAACTGTCGATGTTTCTGGTTCGCTCAGTTTTGGCGAGGCGAATGCCGTATTCGATGCTGATGGTTCTGGAACTTCTATACTTCGATTTTTATCTACGAGCGATAATCCTTCAACCGATGGTAGGGTAGCAGCTATAACCTTTGCAGGATCGAGTATTTCTGGTAATATAACCGTGCAAAGATATGTTTCGAGTGAAAATAGAATTTACAGGTATATTTCCTCACCGGTTGTCGGAGCAACAGTAGCTCAATTAAAATCCGCAATTCCCGTGACTGGAACTTTTACAGATCCTTCGAATGGCTCTTCCTCGCCTCCATGTACAGGATGTAATGCGGTTAATCCATCTCTATTCTCACTTAATGAATCAACCAACGCATATGTTGCTTTTCCGGCATCCGGATTAGCGAGTGCAAATACCCTTACAAACGGACGAGGATATTCAGCATTTTTCAGGCATACAGGTTTAGGTGCGGTTGGTACTGTAACCATCAATTTTACTGGCACCCATCCATCAACTGCCGGTGTAACTTTACCAGTTTCTCCAAATGCTTCCGGATATAGTTTAGTGGGAAATCCGTATCCTTCTCCGATTGTTTGGAACAACGGAACGGGTTGGGTCAAAACAAATATTGGAGATGTCATTGTGGTTCGTGATAATGCCACCGGCATTCACCAATCTCATGGAACAGCAGATAATTTTATTATAGCACCAGGACAATCATTCTGGGTTCAATCTACCTCAGCTGGTGCGTCTTTGACCATCAATGAAAATGCTAAAACGAGTGGTTCTTATAGTTTCTATCGATTAGATCAACCAATTGCTGATCAAGTCGAATTAGCTCTCATTAAGTCTGTTACTTCTGTTTCTGCTACAGCAAAGATTTCAGTAGTGGATGGAAGTTCAGCTACACTTGATACTTTTGATGGAAATAGCGAGGGCTTTGATAATTTTGTTAATAATGGATCGTCAAATCCTCAGGTTCAGGATATTGCGATTGTCACGCCTGACTCTAAACTTCTCGTAGTAAATGCAATTCCGTCCATTTCCTGTGGTCAGCAATTTCCTTTGAATTTAAAGGACCTTGTTCTATCATCGGAAAGTGTTGTTAATTATACTTTTTCAATTAACCCAACGGGTTCAATGAAGGCAATAAGCTGGATATTGCGTGATAATTATTTGAATAAGGATGTTGATCTCACAGTTTCACCAGTTTATGAATTTTCAGTTGATAATTCCATCCCAGCATCCAAGGCAACCAATCGTTTTGTATTAACCGCTTCAAATGCTTCGCCAATCGATACATCAAAACCTGTTAGCGCCTTTTCATCTAGCACATGTACAAATTCGGATGCAGTAATTAGTGTGCAAAGTCAGGCTCGCTTATCGTATGGCGTAGAAATAAATGGAGTCTTTTTCCCCAATGTAGCTCAGGGAAATGGATCCGATTTGACTATCTCTATTGAATCAGACAAATTAGTTAATGGACCGAACTCTATTCGCTTGAAGGCAAGTAATGGATGTGCATCAGAATTTTTGACCAACACCATATCGATCAACCGACTTGCACCTTATTCTATTCAACAGGTATCCAACAGTGTTCTTTGTTCAGCAGGTTCAACTACTTTAACTGCCTCAGGTGCACCTACAGATGCTATCATTAGTTGGTATGATTCAAGGACGAGCACAAATGCAATTGCCACAGGAAGCGATTTTGTAACACCAATATTGTCC
>JAJTHV010000368.1 GCA_021300095.1 Flammeovirgaceae bacterium
CCCTCTTGAATTTGGCTGGCCCCGTAACTGGACTTTTAATACAACCTATTATTGGAGCACTGAGTGATAAAACTTGGCACCCTCGATTTGGCAGACGGAAACCATATTTTTTTATAGGTGCTTTGCTTTGTAGCCTTTGCCTTTTCTTTTTTCCATTTAGCAGCGCCTTATGGATGGCAGCCGGACTACTCTGGATACTCGATGCAGGTAACAATACTGCGATGGAACCTTATCGTGCTTTCATTGCAGATAAGTTAAATGATGAACAACGCCCAATGGGTTTTCAAACCCAAAGCTTTTTTACCGGATTAGGCCAAACTCTTGCGAATGCATCACTCTTTATTTTCCCAATGATTATTGTCGGGAAGACAGGTGCAATTCCAAACTGGGTATTTGCTTCTTTCTTTTTAGGTTCAGTTTGCTCCATCGGAACAATTTGGTGGAGCATGCGCACAACACCAGAAATTCCTCCAACAAAAGAAGAACTGGAAAAAATGAAGAAAGAACCTTTCAGTCTGATGTCTCCATTTAAAGAAATACCAGACGCTATTGTTCACATGCCTAAAGTAATGTGGCAATTGTCGTTGGTTTATTTGTTTCAGTGGTATGCGCTTTTTTGCTATTGGCAAAATTCATCCAAGAGTATAGCTCTTTCTGTTTGGCAAACATCACCAGCAGAAAACCCTCAATTGTATGAAGAGGCAGTCAGTTGGGCTGGTTTAGTGAATGCTTGGTACAATGTGGTTACATTTTTGACGGCATTTGCTCTCGTTTGGTTTGTTCGTAAATCTTCACCCAAACTTGTTCATTTTTCCTGTCTTGTTTTAGCAGGGTTAGGTCTGTTAGTTTTTCCATTTATTGAAAATAAATTCTTGCTTTTCCCTGCAATCACAGGATTCGGTATTGGATGGGCGAGTATGATGGGAATTCCATATCTCCTGGTAGTTTCTAAAATTCCAAAAGAACGCTACGGAGTTTACATGGGTATCATCAATATGATGATTGTGATACCGATGATTTTGCAAAGTGTCACATTTGGTGAAATCATGAAACGATTCTTAAATAATGATTCGGGAAATGCGATTGTCTTTGCTGGCGTGCTTTTACTGATCGCAGCCGCAGCAACCTTATTGATTGATTCGGATGGAAAAGAAAGTGATACTCCTATGATTGGAAACTCATCACATTAAACCTGTTTTTTATGAGCCCTTATCTGGCAGAATTTTTTGGAACCATGTTACTCATCCTTCTTGGTGGAGGTGTCAATGCCGCAGTTTCACTCCGCAAATCAAAGTCTGAGAATGGTGGCTGGTTGATGATTACCATTGGTTGGGGATTGGCAGTCATGTTGGCAATCTATGCAGTCGGCAACATCAGTGGTGCACATCTGAATCCCGCAGTAACCATTGCATTGGCAATTAATGGAAGCTTTGCAACTGATCTGGTTATCGGCTATATCTTAGCACAGTTTGCAGGAGCAATTGCAGGAGCTTCTTTAGTGTGGCTACATTACCTTCCTCACTGGAAGGAAACGACCGACCCCGCAACTAAACTCGGTGTGTTTTGCAACGCGCCCGCCATTCAAAACACATTTTCAAATTTGATCAGTGAGATTATCGCAACCATGGTTTTGATTCTTGCCTTGCTATTCATTGGCGCGAATCAGTTTACTCAAGGTCTGAGCCCTATCGTAGTTGGTTTACTGATTATCTCCATTGGCTTAAGCCTTGGTGGCACAACCGGCTTTGCCATTAACCCGGCTCGCGATTTGGGCCCACGCATTGCTCATTTTATTTTGCCAATTCATGGCAAAGGAAATTCAGGCTGGGGCTATTCTTGGATTCCGGTGGTGGGACCTATCATCGGTGGAATCTTAGGAGCATTGATTTATAAATTGATTTTTGTGTAGCAGATCTAAAAGGATACCAACATGCCGAAGTATATCATTGCATTGGATCAGGGAACAACCAGCTCGCGGGCTGTATTGTTTGACGAACAAGGCACCATTAAGGGGATAGCACAACAAGAGTTCACACAAATCTTTCCGCAATCCGGATGGGTAGAACATGATCCAAATGAGATTTGGAGTACACAACAAGGCGTGTTGCTCAAGGTACTTTCCGATCACCAGATTGATGCGAAGTCAATCGTAGCGATCGGGATTACCAACCAGCGCGAGACAACCGTAATTTGGGATCGCAAAACAGGTGAGCCTATTTACAACGCCATCGTTTGGCAAGACAAACGCACAGCTTCCATCTGCGAAGAATTAAAATCGAAGGGATTAACGGATTATGTGAGAACCAATACTGGTTTAGTAATCGACTCTTACTTTTCAGGGACTAAAATTAAATGGATATTAGATCATGTGCCCGGTGCCAGACAACGCGCAGAGCACGGCGAGTTGGCATTTGGTACCATTGATTCGTCGCTCATCTGGAAATTGACCAATGGAAAAAGTCACTTCACAGATTATTCAAACGCCAGCCGCACACTCATCTTTAATATTCGCTCACTTTCATGGGATGATCGATTATTGCAAGAATTAGAGATCCCAAAAAGTTTGTTGCCCGAAGTAAAACCCTCAGCAGCTGATTTCGGAAAATGGAATTGGAATGGTGTAGAGATACCGATTGCCGGAGTGGCGGGCGATCAACAAGCAGCGTTGTTCGGTCAGGCTTGTTTTGAACCGGGGATGGCGAAAAATACGTATGGCACAGGTTGCTTCATGCTCATGAATACCGGCACTGCAATTCAAGCTTCTAAAAATGGATTGATCACCACCATAGCCTGGGGGCTTGATGGTAAAGTAGAGTATGCCTTAGAAGGTAGTGTCTTTATTGCGGGTGCTGCCGTGCAATGGTTGCGTGATAGTCTCCATATTATCGATCAATCGAAGGACTCAGAATATTTTGCGATGAAGGCATTAGGCTCCAATGAAGTATACGTGGTTCCGGCCTTTGCTGGGCTGGGCGCACCATATTGGGATATGTACGCGCGCGGTGCCATCTTTGGTTTAACCCGCGACACGGGTAAAGATCATTTAATCAAGGCTACATTAGAGTCACTGGCGTATCAGACAAAAGATATCTTGAATGCCATGCAGGAAGACGCAGGCCTGAAACTGGCTGCATTGAAAGTAGACGGAGGTGCGTGTGCGAATAATATCTTAATGCAATTTCAAGCAGACATATTGGGTACAGAAGTCGAGCGACCCGAAGTGATTGAGTCGACTGCATTAGGTGCTGCGTATCTGGCGGGTATACAAAGCGGCTTGTGGAAAAAACAAGACATCACCAGAAACAGAAAAATCCAAAAAAGATTTTTACCTCAAATGGAAGAGAGTACACGCAGTGTTTTGTACAAAGGTTGGCAAAAAGCAGTCAAGCGAACGATGGGGTGGTTGGAGGATTAAACTATTGATAGAATTGTAAAGCGATAGAAGGGAAGAAAGATAATATCAGAAATGTGATGTTGAGAAGGTTATTGATTTTTTTTGGGGTAGCGCTTTTGGTTCAATGCACCTATATTGCTACACATGCGCAAAACATTTACGCGTATCGTTTAGAAAGTAGTGATACAGAAAAACCACTTGCGGTCGTTCTTGAGCAAATTGAAAGAAAGACTCAAGCTCGCTTTTTTTTCTTGAACGACTGGATTCAATCCATTTTTGTTCCGAGTCACTATCAAAATCAAACAATTGCAGAGGCTTTAACGTCACTTTTTCAAGGAACAGAATTGAAATACATCCTCATGGATCACTATACGATTGTAGTAGTGAAAGATCCTGCCAATCTTTTGTTACACAAGGAAGCAAGGGAAAAAGTAATAGACAAGAATAAGCCAATAACTCAAAGATATTTTGGTGATAAACAGAACCCTGTTAACGCGGGTATAGTTGAAATATCGGGTATTGTATTTGATGCTAAAACAGACGAGCCAATGCCGTTTGCTTCGATTCAGGTAAGCGATCCAAAATACAACACGACTACGGATGATCGAGGCCATTTTACCCTCAAAATTAAACAGGGTGTTTATCTACTTACATTTAGTTTTGTCGACTTTGAATCTCAAGTATTGGATATAGCAGTATATGGAAATGGCAATCTGGATGTGAAATTGGAAAAGGCAGCCTTGGTTTTAGATGAAGTGGTGATTCAGGGACAATCTTCACAGGATAATACGTCTAGTCGCATAGGTAAAATTGAACTAACGATGAAAGAGATGAAGCGGGCTCCAACATTTCTTGGCGAGGCTGATTTAGTTAAACAAGTTCAACTCTTGCCAGGAGTTACAACGGCAGGTGAAGCAGCAACTGGTTTTAATGTGAGGGGCGGTAGCGTTGATCAGAATTTAATTTTATATGACGGGATGCCGGTGTACAATAGCTCACATGCTTTTGGATTTTTAACGGCATTCAATTCAGAGGCAATACGTGAAGTAGCTTTTTACAAAGGCGGTATACCGGCCGAGTATGGTGGTCGTATTTCATCTGTACTCGATATCCAATCTAAGGAAGGGGATTACCAAAAATGGGGTGGCAAAGCGGGTATAGGAATGATCACTGGAAATCTAATGATTAATGGACCTATTATCAAGGATAAGACGGCTGTTATAGCATCGCTTCGCTCTACTTATTCGGATTGGCTAGTCAATTCTATTAAAACAGACTACGCAGACCTAAGTAAAAGCACAGTGTTTTTTTATGATGCCACATTGAAACTCACCCACCGAATTAGCGATCGATCAAAACTTTCGCTGGCCAGTTACTCCAGTAGTGATTCGTTTCGGTTGATAGGCGATTCAACCTATAAATGGAATAACTTTCAAATTTCGGCAAGCTTCGATCATCAGTTTTCAGATAAACTTAATGCCGAATTAGTGGCAGGAGTTAGTTCGTTTGGCTATAGCGTGAACAACAGCGATTATCTTACAGCCTCTGATTTGTCCTATCGCATTACCACTACTACCATTAAATCAGGATTCATCTATCAGCTTCCAAGCCGTAAACTAAAAATGGGTTGGCAAGTAATGCACTACCAGTTTGAGCCAGGCAAATTGGTACCACTCACACCGGTATCAAGCGCGAAACGGGTAAGTCTAGCCAATCAATATTCAATAGAAAATGCTTTTTATGCTTCCACTGATTGGTCGCCAACTTCTAAAATTTTGATTGATGCTGGATTAAGAATTCCTACCTTTTTCTCTTTTGGTGCTGCACAATTGAATCTGTATCAAAGTGGTGGGCCTCGAGATATTACCAGCGTAGTGGATACACTTCGGTTTGGTAGTGGTGAAATCATCAAAACCTATGTGGGATTTGAGCCTCGGCTTTCAGTACGTTGGACTGTTTCTCCTTCGTCTTCAGTTAAATTTGGTTATAATAGAATGTACCAATATCTTCATTTGGTAACAAATACAACAGCAGTAACACCAGTTGATATTTGGCAGCCGAGTGGTTATTACTTTGAGCCCCAACGGGCTGATCAATTTTCAATAGGTTATTTTAAAGACATAAAGGAAAAGAAGTACAGCGCATCTATTGAAACTTTTTACAAAGACATCAATAATTTAGTTGATTTTAAGGATGGCGCACAACTGATCATGAATTCTCATTTAGAAACTGATTTGCTTCAGGGAAAGGGATACTCTTATGGGGTAGAAACAACCTTTACCAAAAATATGGGGCGATTTACATGGTCATTCAATTATACTTTTTCACGCAGCTTCCGGCAAGTCCAAGGAAGCACACTCAAAGAGTCGATTAATAAGGGGAAAGAATACCCATCAAATTTTGATCAGCCGCATATCATTAATTTCTCATGGAAGTATAATTTAGCTAAGCGGGTATTCTTTACCGGAAACTTTACCTACCGATCCGGTCGACCAATCACAGTTCCATTGGCCGCTTTTCAATTAGAGAATACAACCGTAACCTACTATTCAGAGCGCAATCAATACCGTATTCCCGAGTATCATCGGTTGGACTTTGCGTTGGTGATTGAAGGAAATCATAAACGCAGAAAAATTGCCGAAGCAACATGGGTATTCTCCATCTACAACGTATATGGGAGACAAAACCCATATACCATTTTTTTTAAGAATTCAACTAATGGTGTTCCGGTTCCCTATCAACTTTCAATCATCGGCACGTTATTTCCTTCGATTAGTTACAATATTAAATTTTAGCGGGTATGTGGGATGAATTATTGATTATGAGAGCTTTGTTTGGAATGAGATGGATTCTTGTTCTATTTGTTGCGAATTCGTGTGTTGAACGAGTGGAGTTGGATGTTCCGCCTCCACAATCTTTATTAGTAATCGAGGGAATGATTACTACGGATGTTCCTCCTTATACAGTAAAAGTGTCACGCGGTTTTGCATTAGATGCTGATACGGTTCCATTTAATCCGGTTGAAAAGTTGACCATTCAATTGTTTGATGATCAAGGTAACTCAGAAAGTTTTGTAGAAAATACTGCAGGTGAATATATCAGCAGTGGATTAATTCAAGGACAAATAGGCCATTCGTATCACATCAAAGTGCAAACACCAGATGGTAAAATTTTTGAATCTGAACCTGACTTGCTAAAGCCGGTAGGGCAAGTAACTGATATAAAATACGAATATGAACAGAGAATTAAACAAGGTAAGTACTTTGAAGAGAAAAAAGATATCTTCAATATTTATGTCAATTCGAATGCAGGTCTTGGTGATGACAATTATGTGCGCTGGCGGTTTAAGGGAACATATATGGTGGAGACTTATCCACAATATTATATGCGATGGATTCCGCCATATACTCCCTATAAAGACCCATGGCCTTGTAGTGGTTATAGAATAGGAGAGGGCCCCATTGGAAGCGGTGGCTTATTGATTAAATTTGACGAATGTGCTTGCTGTGTTTGCTGGGCAAATCACTTTGATCAAATGCCACAACTATCAGACGTACAGTTAGTGGCTAATAATCAATTTAATAATGTGAAAGTGGCAGAAGTACCGATTACGAATATGACATTCGCGAATAAGTACTTGGTTGAAGTGGAACAACTGAGTATCAGTAAATCGGTATTTGAGTTTTATAAATTGATACGTAAGCAAAAAGAAGAGGCATCTACACTTTTTCAACCACCGCCTGGGGTAATTATAGGAAACGTCAAAGCTATCAATAACAATGATTTGGTGATAGGAATATTTGGTGCTTCCAGCATTAGTAGAAATCACATTTTTATCTATCCGGAAGATGTCCCGTTTAAACTCTTACCTCCAGATTATAATACAGAGCCTTGTACTCGATTCCCTTTCTCATCTACCAGTAAACCAGTTTTGTGGAAATGAAGGTGTGGATTAATTATTTGATTTTACTAATTGCGTTGAATCACGTTCAGGCGCAATCTTCGATTGATATCTGGAAACGAAAATACAACAGTTATTACGATGCATTGTCAGGGCATAAAATGCATGTGGCATTTAATCAACACAAATATGCAGTAGGTGACACTGCGTTTTTTGTTACTCACCTTTTTGAAAATGATTTGACGCTTGTAAAAGGCAAACGCATATTAGATTTTCATGTTATTAATGCGGAAGGTAAACCCATTCAACATTTTTTCTTTTCTATTTTAAATGGGGAGGTGCACAATCAATGGATTATTCCAGATTTGCCAGCAGGTATCTACCGCGTGGCTATTCACCACTATGGATTAACAGCCTTTTATCCGGAAGTTATTTATCAACAGCCAATTGAAATTGTAAAAAATGGTGTGTTGCGAAATACATCACAAGCCACACGAATAACAGTTGAGGGGGGGCATTTGATTGGCGATGTTCAAAATCATATTCTGATAGCTACCACACCAAATTCTTCAATTAAGTTGTTAGATCAAACAGGCGAAATGATAGCTAAGGGGCTCTCTCAGCCAGATGGCTTTTGTTCACTTACCTTTAAACCGATACTTCAGCAAAAATATTTCCTTTCAAACCATGCTGACACATCCCGAGTATGGTTGCCCACTGTTGAAGCTGATGGGGTTAGTTTAAACCTAGACGTTGTACAGAAGAGGATTCGCATGAAAGTACCTGTACAGTCTAAATTTAAAAACGAACAATTATTATTGATACTGTCTGAACGAAATCAAATCTTGGAGGCTATCGATTTCTCCCTTGAAAGTGATTCAACTGAATTCAATTTAACAGCTTCTCGTTGGAGCGAGGGACTCATTCACCTCTCTGTTTTGCGGAAAAATGGAGAGCTTTTAGCTTATCGCAATTTCTATCATCAAATTCAAATTACACCTTCTATCCACTCCTTATCGAACGATTATTTACCTCGAGAGAAAGTAGATGTGGAAATCAATTTAAAGGATTCAACAGGAAAACCTATTGTTGGTGTATTCTCTTTATCTGTTCAATCACTTACTGACGCCTCCCCCCAATTTCAAAACGGTTGGCTTGACTCCTCATTTGATGTTGATTTTGTTAATGAAGATTTTGCATGGGCGGATTTGATGGGAATGCCTGCTACAACGCTGGATTATTTCGTAATGACAAGATCAAAACCTCAACCATGGAGTAAAATACTAAGTGAGAATAATCCATTGAAAGGCTTCCGATTTAAAAGTAATCTACAAAAAGTAGGAAAAGCATATAGTGATTCAACTAAAAAGCCACTTCCTGATGGTTCGCAAGTATTGTTTTACCTTCAAAGGGCACATCAACGATATCAATTTACAATCAATAAGGGAATTATTTTGATGCCAATGCTTGACTTTTTTGGTGCAGATGAATTATTGGTGATGGCTGAGACTCCTGTATATATGGGTGGAGAGCAGGTTGGCCAGGTTGTTCCGAATGTGTGGATTGAATGGAGTAAAGATGAAATTAAGTGGCCAGTGGCAATAAAGGTAGCTGAGAGTTCTCAACCTGATGCTTATGCGACTTATGCAAGTCAAAATAAGGTGATTCGAAAGTCGTTTGAAACATTCCTCGCCAAAGAACAAAAGGTGATAATGGAAGACGAAATAAGTGGGTTACCGACTTCAGATATTTCCGTTCGCATTACAGACTATGAGCCTTTCGCTGACATGGAAGAACTTATTCGTGAGATTATTCCTGCGTTGCAACACCGTAAAACCAGAAGTGGCTCAATTGTTTTAGTTACTTTATCGGCACCAATGAAAGTAACCGGTGATCCCACCTATATAATTGATGGTTTTGCAACTAAAAACACATCTTTTTTTATGTCGTTAAAGCCCGCTGAAATAGCAACCATTTCAATTGTTAACCACCCAAAGAAATTGATCCCTTTGGGGCTTTTTGGTAAAAATGGACTAGTTATAGTAAAAACAAAAAGTGGAAACGTGCGGGATGTGGTAAAACAACATTTGATCATTGAAGGTTTGAATAGGCCCCACTTACCTGTTATGTTAAATCCACCGGTAAGGAATCGAGTCCCTAATTTTAATTCTTTTGTCTATTGGTATCCATCAGGTAAGTTGGATACCAATGGAGTTATGAACTTATCGTTCTACACCTTAGATGCACTAGGGCCTTATCGTATTCTCCTGAGAGGTATTTCTCAATCCGGAATTCCTTTTTGCCTAACGAAAGATATAAATGTCAATTTGCAAGCAGCAAAAAGATAGGTCAAACCAATTTCGTCCCCTTCAAGCTCCTCATTACTTTATTAATAAACACGAAGTCATCCAATTCCTTCACGCCCGAGTGAGTAATATCTTCATTAGAACCTTCCCACAGTTTATCTCCCTTGTGAAGGAACATAATCTTCTCGCCAATACCCAACACCGAGTTCATATCATGCGTTACAATAATCGTAGTGATGTTGAATTCATGGGTGATTTCTAAAATCAACTCGTCAATTAATATGGAAGTCTGCGGATCCAAACCGGAGTTGGGTTCGTCACAGAAAAGATAATTTGGATTATTCACAATCGCACGGGCAATACCCACCCGCTTCTTCATGCCCCCGCTGATTTCAGAGGCCATCTTCTTGTTTACGTTTTCCAACCCCACACGCTTCAGACAAAAATTAACTCGATCCAGTTTTTCATCGTAGGGCATTTTGGTCAGAATGTCCAGCGGAAACATCACATTCTCCTCTACATTTTTAGAGTCAAACAACGCCCCCCCTTGAAACAACATGCCAATCTCTCTGCGAATCTCCGACTTAACGTCTTTGTCGGCATCCGTAAAATTGCGCAGATCATAAAAGGCATATCCGGTGTCGGGATGGAGCAAGCCCACAATGCATTTAAGCAACACACTTTTTCCTGTACCGCTCGATCCGATGATGAGATTGGTTTTTCCTTTGTCAAATTCTCCATTGATGTTGCGCAATACGCTCTTATCGTTGAAGGACTTACTGATGTTTTTTATCTTGATCATGGAATCAGAGCAAAAGATTAGCTAAGAAATAATCGGCCAACAGCACGGCAATTACACTGGATGTCACCGCCTCTGTACTGGCAATACCTACCTCCAGCGCACCACCCTGTGTGTAGTATCCTTTGAAACAGGAGATGGATGCAATTAAGAAGGCAAACACAACCGATTTGATGAGGGCGAAAGTGATGGTATAATCGTTGAAAATGGAGCGGATACCCATGATGTATTCAGTGGGCGTCAAAATGCCTGTCAGCGTGCCAACCAGATAGCCACCAATAATGGAACAAACCCCCGCCACTATCACCAACAAGGGATACATCAACATAGACGCTACTATTTTAGGAAGCACCAGATACGATGAAGAATTGATGCCCATTACCTCCAGCGCATCGATCTGTTCGGTAATGCGCATAGTGCCCAAGCCACCCGCCATACTTGACCCAATCTTTCCGGCAAAAATAATGGCCATGATAGTTGGAGCCAATTCCAGCACAGTCATCTCGCGCACCACCTGCGAAATCACATAACGGGGAACAAGCGGAGTGACTAGATTGAAAGCCGTTTGCACCGTAGTCACAGCACCCATAAACGTAGAAACCAGCACAAAAAGTGAAATGGATTTCACACCAATTTGCATGCATTCATCTACCACTAAGCGGTAATAGGTAATGAATGTCTCACGCCTTACCACCAGCGATCCCAGAAAAATCATGTAACGGCCAAATTCTTTCATCGAGTTGTATTGAAATACTATCTTGCTCAAAGATAAAATATTCCCATGAACAAATTAGCAGTTGTTACCGGAGGCACCAAAGGAATTGGCAGGGCTATTATTGAACGCTTTGCCGAAGCTGGCTTTGATATAGCAACCTGTGCTCGAAAAGAAGCCGAGTTAAATGAGTTAAAATTGGCAATCGAAAAAAAGCATCCGGTCAAAGTAACCATTTGCCTAGCCGATATGTCGAATAAAGACCAGATTCAACAATTTGCTGAAAAGGTGAAGCAACTACAACCGGTGGACGTGTTGGTCAACAATGCCGGATACTTCATTCCAGGTTCTGTGCTCGATGAAGCAGACGGAGCATTGGAGAGCATGATAAATACAAACCTGTACAGTGCTTACCATCTCAGTCGCCTTTTGGTGCCAGCCATGCGAGCCCGAAAGTCCGGGCATGTTTTTAATATGTGTTCCATTGCCAGCATCATGGCCTATCCCAACGGTGGCTCGTATGCCATTTCCAAGTTTGCTTTGCTCGGCTTTTCCAAAGTGCTGCGCGAAGAATTGAAAGCGCATGGCGTACGCGTTACCTCCGTTCTTCCCGGTGCCACCCTCACCGCCAGTTGGGATGGTGTCGATTTACCCGATGAGCGACTGATGAAACCAGAAGACGTAGCAGAAACTATTTTCAGCGCCTACAGTATTTCAAAGCGAAGTGTGGTAGAAGAAATTTTAATTCGACCACAACTGGGCGATTTGTAAGAGTGAAATGTTTTTTGGGGCGTGGCCCCGCTGCCCCGATAGCCATTGGGGGGCCACCGGGCTTTCCGCTTTTACTCCTCGTGGTGCGAGGCGCACCACTGCGGGGTAACCGCTTCAATCCCTCGCCCGTGGCACTAAATTCATGCGTGCGATACTTCAGATCACTGCACATCTATTCTGTCCGTGCGCATACCAGTTGAAATAAATTGCATTTCAATTTGCAGCCGACCAAGTTCATAAATTCACGAAAACTTAATTCATTTCCCACGCATGATTTGATCAAACAAAATTTCATTAAACATTTTTGCTTGCTCCATGTGCGGAAGATGACCTGCCTTTGGAATCACAAACAATTGGGCACTCGGAAATCGTGTTGTCAAGTTACTACGAACATCATTTAAAACCACCACTGTATCATGCTCGCCCCAAATGGCGAAAACCGGAATATTAGCTTCTGCAATCTTACGATGTTCCTCCACCAGTGGCGTTCTGTTTTTGCGCGTGGAGATGATCGCCCGCGCAAAGCCTTTGAACATCATGATGTCTTCGTATTTTTTATCCCATCCCCGAAAAGGGATTGAATCATAAAAATCAATAAGCTGTCCTTTACCCATCTTTGGGTAGTTCTCGCTGCTTTTAAATTCTTCTATTTCTTTCTCCGTCACTTCAGCCGGGTGCCCTAGATTTTCAACCGGGTTTTCAAAACTAACCGCGTCAACATACACCAGATTTTTAACACGCGTTGGAAACTGCGCAGCAAAAGAAGAGATGGCTCGCCCTCCGTCAGAAAGTCCAACCAAAGTTATTGGCTTCGTAATCTTCAACGAGTCCAACAACTCATGAAGTTGGTCTGTAAACAGCGCTACATCATAAACAGCATCCGGATTATCAGAGAAACCTCTTCCGAAATTATCATATCGTAGTGTAGAGTAACCACGCTTACTCGCAGCATGAAAAGTAGAGTCCCAAATGTAGGAGGGAACCGAAAACCCATGCACCAATACTAGCACCGTATCCGCTTGCGGGTTGTTCCACTCATAATACGTATACCCTTGACTTAGTTTTATGAATGCACCCGTTTTGATAGCAGATCGAAAAGCGCTGTCTTTGGTAATGGTTTCGAAATCCGTGGCGGTCTTTTTAGGCTCACAACCCGCCATCAGCAACCCGAGTACAAAAAGTGAAATAGGTAGAAATCGCATAACTTAAATCAAAACCGAAAGCTACCATTCCGTTCAGCTAACATCAAGGCTTATTCCGGGTTTTAACAAGTATTTAACCTCATACCCAGCGAATTGAAGATAAACAATACCCCGTTTTCGGTTGTTATAACAACACGTAAAATTCGGTAACTTTGTCCTTTCTCAAGTCGCATGGTGAACACGCAGGTAGAAAAACTCAAACATTATTGCAATAGCCTTGTCAGTTACATCCGCAGAAAAACGCGCGAAGTAACCATAGGCGATGTGCCACTCGGTGGCAACAACCCCATTCGCGTGCAATCCATGACTACGGTTGACACGATGGACACCATCGGCTCGGTAGAGCAAGTGATTCGCATGGTGGATGCAGGCTGCGAATATGTGCGCATTACCGCACCCAGTTTAAAAGAAGCCCAGAATTTAGAAGCAATCAAAAAAGAATTGCGCTTACGCGGATATACAGTTCCTTTAATTGCCGACATCCACTTTACACCCAATGCGGCAGAGTTAGCTGCGCGAATTGTAGAAAAAGTACGGATCAATCCGGGCAACTATGCCGACAAAAAGCGCTTCGAAGAAATTGAATACACCGATGCTGCCTATCAGGCTGAGCTCGATCGGATTCGCGAAAAGTTTACCCCACTCGTAAAAATCTGTAAAGAGTATGGCACCGCGATGCGCATCGGCACCAACCATGGCTCGCTTTCCGATCGGATTATGAGCCGCTATGGAGATACTCCGCTGGGCATGGTGGAGTCGGCATTGGAGTTTTTGCGCGTGTGTGAAGACCTGAATTATTATAACATCGTTCTATCGATGAAGTCCAGCAACCCACAAGTCATGGTGCAAGCGTATCGGTTGTTGGTTCAAAAATTAAATGAGGAGAAGTTTCAGCCCTACCCGCTTCATTTAGGCGTAACGGAAGCAGGTGATGGCGAAGATGGTCGTATCAAATCTTCAGTGGGTATTGGCACCTTGTTGGAAGATGGTTTGGGAGATACCGTTCGCGTATCACTCACTGAAGAACCTGAAGCGGAAGTGCCGGTAGCGCAAGAGTTGGTGAATCGCTACACCACGCGCAAGACTTCCATTACCATTCCTGAGATTACGGAGTATCCGATCAATCCGTTTGAATATAAACGGAGAGCCACGCACGAAGTGGGCAACATCGGTGGGCATCAGGTGCCTCGTGTGGTTGCCGATTTTTCGGCCAAGCAAAAAATTACACCGGCTTCGTTGTTTTCCTTGGGCTATCACTATTCTGTGCCGCTGGATAAGTGGAACATTGCCGATATGGCATGCGATTACATTTTTGCCAATGAAACGGTCATCGACTTTGAAATTCCGGGAACGCTTGGAATCATTTATGCGCACGCAACCTGGTTGACGCAGAAGAAAAAAGACCGCTCGTATCCGTTTATCAAATCGCAGGATTATCTGAAAGGCGTTGAATTATCTAGTCACATCAATTTTGTGTATGCAAAGCTGAGCGATCTCAACACTGATTTGCTCCAGCGATTGAAAGAAGATGCAACGGCCGTTCTTTTAATTGATACCTACCACGATCACGGTATGGCCGAGCAACGCAGACTGTTCGTAGACTTGCTTTTGAATGATTGTAAAACTCCGGTGATCATAGGTCGTGCTTACCGCGATTTAAAACCCGACCAGTTGCAAATTTATGCAGCTACGGATGTTGGAGGTTTGCTTATCGATGGGTTGGGCGATGGCATTTTTCTGGCAGCAGAAAACTGTGGCCCCGATAAGCTGGTCAACGAAACAGCATTCAATATACTGCAAGCTACGCGCACCCGCATTTCAAAAACAGAGTACATCTCGTGTCCTTCTTGTGGAAGAACGCTATTTGACTTACAAGAAACCACTGCAAAAATCAGGAGCAGAACCAGTCATCTGAAAGGTGTTAAGATTGGAATTATGGGATGTATTGTAAATGGCCCCGGAGAGATGGCCGATGCCGATTATGGATATGTTGTTTCAGGACCAGGTCGCATTACCTTGTACAAGGGAAAAGAAGTAGTAAAG
>JAJTHV010000380.1 GCA_021300095.1 Flammeovirgaceae bacterium
ACTACCACAATTGATGTTGCGGGAAATGCTACGTTAAAATATGCAGGGCTAAATTATCAGGGAACAGACTTTGCCGGAAACGCACAAAATGTTTCTGCGATGAACTTCTTACATTTGGATTATTGGACAGCTAATTCAACTGCACTCAATGTATTTATCATTAGCCCCGGTCCGGTTGAAAAAGCTAAAGCCCTAACGGTTCCTACCAATGGAAATTGGACGAGCATTGATATTCCCATAGCGGACTTCTCGCCTGTGGCTTTAATTAATATCATTCAATTTAAGTTTGACGGAAATGGTGACATCTTCCTGGATAACATCTACTTCTACAAATCAAGTGGTGGCGGAGGTGGTGGTGGCTCTAACTTAGCCGCCAACGGAGATTTTGAGACGGGCACTGATTCAGGATGGGTTCGTTTCCAAAATGGAGGTACTTCCGTTTTGGATAACACTACGCCTAACAATGGAGCTGGCTCTTGGTCTGGAAAGTTAGCTACCGGTGGTCCCAGCAATCCTGCATTCAAGCAAGAACGCATTGGCGCTGGAACGGTAAAAGCAGGTGACGTAGTTCGCATAAAATTTGATCACAAAGGAGCCGTGGTTCAACCCGGTGCTGTTTTCAATGTATTGTTATTTGGTGAAGGAGCTTCGGGTGCTTCTTTCACTCATGTATTCAATCCTGCTCCAACGTTGGGCTCCGGTTGGACTACCTTTACCGGAACATTTACCATTGCCGGTGGCACCGATGTATCGCAAGGAATTTCATTCCTGATTGAAGCGGTATGTGGTGGTGATGCGGGATGCAGTGTATCTGCCAATATCGATAACGTTTCTGTGGTACTCAACCCATAAACAAAATCAATTAACTTCTTTCAAGCAGGTCGGGGAAAAGACCCGACCTGTTTTTAAAACCAAACCAAGGTAAGAAAAGTCAAATTTTCGACAGGTGACCACACAAGAGTCTACACGACTGACACAAGTTCGAATCGACAACGAAATCTATTATCAGATTTCGAAGGTTGATAAGATGCGTCCGTTTTTCATGAGCATTTTGAGTAACTCCAATCATTGGCTATTTATGGGCAGCAATGGCGGCATCAGTGCCGGAAGGAAGGATTCAGAAAGTGCGTTGTTTCCCTACTACACCGATGATAAGATTATTGAGTCGGTGGAACTTACTGGTTCCAAAACCATTATCCGAATACAGAAAGAGGGACGACTGCATATTTGGGAACCCTTCTCTATTTACTATGCCAACTTATACAATCTGCAACGAAACTTGTATAAAAGTGTACACGGCAATAAGATCCTCTTTGAAGAAATCAATCGCGATCTAAACCTCACCTTTCAATATCAATGGTGCACCAGTGACACCTATGGGTTTGTGAAGACCAGCAAATTGATCAATGATGGATCAACAGAACTAAACCTTTCGGTGCTCGATGGTATTCAAAACATTTTGCCGTATGGTGTGGGGAGCGCACTTCAAAACCGTACCAGCAATTTGGTGGATGCCTATAAACGAAATGAACTCGATGAGGAAAGCGGAGTAGGAATCTTTGCATTGAGTGCAATCATTGTCGACAAGGCCGAACCAAGTGAAGCACTCAAATCAACTGTCGTATGGTCTATCGGTTTAGAAAATACGAAACGACTCCTCTCCTCTTCGCAACTGGCACTATTCAGAAAGGGATTGCCCGTAACAGAAGAGATCGATATCAAAGCTGAAAAGGGAGCCTACTTTGTTTGTGCGGATATTTCACTGGAAGCGAAAAGCAAAAAGGAATGGATGACCCTAGCCGATGTGAATCAGAATGCATCGCAAGTCATTGCCATTATAAAAGCTATAAAAACCGACAAGCCTGGCATTTCGAATTAAAGAAGATGTTGAGTCCGGCACAAAACAACTCGTTCAGCTAAATGCTGCTGCTGATGGCTTACAACTCACTGCGGACGGATTGAAAGACACGCGCCATTATTTTAATAGCCTATTTAATATCATGCGCGGTGGCTTGTTTGACAACAACTACCAAATCGAAAAAGAAGATGTTAGAACATATCTCTCCAAAGCGAATCAAGAAGTTTTTATACGTCATCAGAATATTCTCGCAGAACTTCCTAACCAGTTTGCACTTTCTTCATTCAAAGAATTTGCAAGCCAGTCGGACGATCCTGATCTCAAGCGATTATGCTTTGAATACTTACCACTCAAATTCAGCAGACGACATGGAGATCCTAGCCGACCGTGGAATCAATTCTCCATCAACACGCGCAATGAACATACCGGTGCGAAGGTCTTAGATTACGCAGGAAACTGGCGGGACATTTTTCAAAACTGGGAGGCACTGGCTCATTCCTATCCTGATTTTATTGAGGGAATGATTTTCAAATTTTTAAATGCTTCTACCTTCGATGGATATAACCCTTACCGAATTACCAAGAATGGTATCGATTGGGAGCGAATTGAAGCCGATGATCCGTGGTCATACATCGGCTATTGGGGCGATCATCAAATCATCTATTTACTAAAG
>JAJTHV010000397.1 GCA_021300095.1 Flammeovirgaceae bacterium
GAAATTCTGATTCCAATTTTTGGTCATTGGTTGTGCCGGCCATCAACAGTGCTATCGCTATTCCAAGCAATGAAGTCATTCTTTCTTTCATAGAAGTTTGTGTAGGTTTAATTCGTATGTTTTTGTAGTCTAAACCACCACCCTAAATATAGGCGAATATTTTTTTGCATTAAAACGTGCGCTAAAGTTCCAATCGGTTTAAGCTAGTGGGGTGATTTTAGTAGTAAAGAATTGATGGGCAGCGTTAGCTTGGACGTGCAGGATGGTGTATGGTGCAGAGCCCGGAAGGCATGCTGCCGGGGGAATTAAGAAATTGGTGGACTGTATCTTACTTAAGTTGAAGAAGCGCGAAGACTGTGATTCCTACAATAAGCAAAAAGAAGAAATGCTAAGTGATCCTGTCCTGATACCAAACTGAAGGCAGTAAAAATTAATCCTATCGTGAGCTTCATATTCTAGTATATCGCATTGTATGAATCTCTATAGAATATCATCTCTGGTTTTTCAAACGAATCATGGATCAAACGACCCGTTACTTACACGAACTATTTAACTGATTGATGAACTCTACAATCTTATCCCAAATGGGTTCACCTGCATCGGCACAGCCACGGCTGATTTTCTGAAGTACCTCTTTCAGATTGGATTTATTCACCGTCTCTACTGATTTATTAACGGAATCAAAAATCAAATACTCTTTTTTATTGATCTCAATGCCGCCCAATACTTCTTGAACAACCTGTCCTGCGTTGGCCGCATTCTCCAACGATTCATTTACATTTTGCCCATTGCCAAAGTTATTGGCGAGTGCTTGTCCGGCTACTTCTTTCGACAACTCATCGGCTGCCTGATTCTTGACGCTCGTGAAAAACTCATTTTTTGTTTTTGAATACGGGTTGCGGCTCAACCGAAACCGTCCGTCTGTCAGGCGCAATAAATACCCGTCTGCATACCCATCCCAATGATTGACAACACCATTGATCTCCTGTCCAAACTCTACTAACCGCCCGCCTTTAAAGGTAGACGCTACGGTGGTGCCCTCTGGCAAGAAGGCCACATTGTAAACGAAGAAGTCATAGTCGCTGAAATCGCGCAACTGTGCCACACGCCCGGTCATTTTCATGCCGTTTGGCAATACAATATATCCGGGCTGAAAATTCTTTTCCGGGTTTTTAAAATTGTTCGGGTATTCTTTTTCGTAAACGATGGGGTCGAGCACGATGGAGGCAATTTGATCGGCCGGTATTTCCATTTTCTCCTCTCCGGTATTCACCTTCACGCGGTTAAACACCTCCTTTTTCTTAAAGAATGTGATCTTCCCTTTTACCTCGCTCCCATTGGTAAGCTTTACGGTGCCCTTCTGCGGTTGGCTAGAGGTGGTGCTGCCGAGCGAATTAGGGTACGGGATGGTATTGATATCTACTTGGGTAACGGATCGCAGGATGATTTTTTGTGCATGGCCCGAAACGGCTAGAACAAAGAAGATGGGGAGAAGCAGGTTCTTCATATCAGTTATTTGATTAAACTGAAAGATACTACTTTTTTGTTTGGGTGTGACTTTGGCACGAGCCGAGTGAATTTCAAGAGTAAAGAACCATCACCATCAGATATTCTTATTACGCTATCGGTTCTTCATTCGCCTTCTATTCACTAACCCAAACACAATCGTCAACACTACAATCACCATCCACCCAATTCCAATCGTATTCACCATGCCGCCTGTTAACATCTGAAATAAGAAGAGATCCACTTTGCCGGTATGCCAGAATACCCATTCACTCGCCAGCTTGGTCGCGATACGCGGATGTCCTGTTTCCAAGACAATAATCCCATCCCCTGTTTGTGGATTTAATCGAATAGCCGTGTTAATCGGGGGTGTACTTTTTCCATCATGCCCGATCATAAAGTCGTTATTGTCTATCGGTAGAAAGAGAACGGTTCCCAACCCCCACATATCCACACCCATCGATTGGGCATGAGGCTCACGCATTTTTTTCAGCGTCTCCGGTCGAAGCACATTTCTTCCTACCGGCTCCTGATTTTTACCCAGTAGATGCGCCTGAAAAAATAATTCCAGATCAGCGAGTGAAGTGTAGAACGAAGTGGCGGCTAACGAAGTATAGCGGTAATGCTCGGAAGTTGTACCGTCTTGGTTATAAAATTCTGCTAACGCATGCTCGGAAGAATCACTCCACATATAGGTGGAATGCATCATTCCCAACGGTTGGAAGATGGATTGAGTCATGTAGTCGGCAAACGACTGGTGGCTTACTTCTTCTACCAGCAACTGCAACAACGTGTAGCCACCACCCGAATATTTAAACGTGCTTCCCGGTTGGATGCCCACCTGCACTGCCCCACTACTGCCTTCATCTGCATCGGGTGCCTGGGTTAATGATTGTTCGAGTGATGGAAGAGCGACTCCACCTTTAAAACCGGAATAACCCAATCCATCGGTTAACCCAGCGGTGTGACTTAACAATCTACGCACCGTCACTTCTTCGTTATTAAATTCACTTGGGGGAAGTTGCCACCGGGTTAGATAGCGGCTCACCGGTACATCCAAATCCAGTTTACCGTCCTCCACCAGCTTCATGATTCCAACGGCAGAAATCCACTTGCTCAAGGAGGAAACCTGAAAGACTGTATTTCTGTCCACCGGCTTTCCGGCCGAATAAAATTGTTCGTATTCAACAACGCCATCTTTCATAACAGCCAGGGCAAAGTTGCCCACAAACTGTTTTTTGATTTCTGCTTCTGTGGCTGCCCGAAAGGAAGCTGACGTGGTTTCTTTGGCCATGGGCGCATGAAACCAGCCGTTCACCGTTCCGGTCAAAACAAAACCGGCCCATACCACCGTCATCAACACTGCTACCGCTACATAAACTAAGATCTTTTTCATTTTTAATTTTTCTTTTGGTGGTGGTCTAACGGACGAAAGCTGGTTGTGGACAGCGTTTTTACCCGTCATTTGCCCGTCACTTGCAGGTAGATAGCTAGACTGAGCTGGAAATAAAGATTTGATTCGAGAAAAGTAATTAAGGGACTCAGGCATTGCGCCAAACTCTGAAAGAATTTGGGTCAGCCAGTTGCTTAACCCGAAAGAATCATTTAACAAAAAGGCTGTCCGAGAGATGGGATAGTGATTCGGTTTCTACTTGATTTCGGTTGAATCGACCAGAGCGTAAACTAAAATATGTCCTTCGTTTATCATTTCATTAAAGTTGTTTACCGGATACACGTCCTTTCTATTTTTAAGGCTATCCTATCCATATGAGCAAAAAAACGTGAGTTGCAAAAACATGGATAAACCATGTAAATTCATACAATAATAAGCCTATCAAACGTATGCAAAAGACAGTAACATTCATCTGGATTTTTTTTGCGACTACTTTACTTGCTTCTGCTCAAGAACCCAAGGCCATTGATAGTCTCAGAAAATTGATTAGCGGGGAAAAAGATGATACCGTTAAAATTAATTTATTAGATGATCTCTGCTGGGAGTATCTCTATTATGATCCCCAGAAGTGTTTGCCTTTTGCAGAGCAAGGAATCCAGCTTGCGCACCAATTAGGTTACGAAAAGGGAGAAGGGAAACTCCAAAACACCATGGGTGTGGCCTATTCTAATTTAATGATGTTCGCCAAAGCCAAAGAAAGCTACCAAAAGGCCCTTAGCTTGAAGGATAAAACTGGGGACGAACTTGGCAAAGCAAAGACGCTTGTGAATCTGGGGAATTTAGATCTTCTGCAGGCGAACTATAACGAAGCCATCGCCTCGTATACAATTGCTCTACCGCTTTTTGAAAAATTAGGGCATCAGCAAAACATAGCAACTACCTATGGTAATATAGCCGCAGTATATGAGCGTCAGGAGAATTATGAGCTTGAGTTGATTTATGCAACTAAAAGCCTACAGATTGCGGAAAAGTTAGGTTACGATGTCACCGTCATGGATTCAAAAATCCTACTAGGTAATGTGTATAAAACACAAAAAAAATATTTGGATGCACTAGGCCTCTACCATGAAGCGCTGGCTATTGCTGTTCGGCTGAATGACAACTTCGCTACGGCAATGTGCTATCATAACATGGGAAATGTATTCAAAAGTATGGGCGAACCCGGGAAAGCGATAAAGAACTTTAAAAGCCAATTAGAAATAGCAGAAAAATTGAATAGTGAAAATGATCGACTTTATGCCTTTATGGGACTGGGTGAATCCTATCTGGCACAGAATGATTTACGATTAGGCGAACAATATCTCTCCATGGCTTTGCATTTGGCTAACCGTCTGGGGCTTCGGGATGAAAAAAAACAACTCTATTTCGATTTAAGTCAACTTTACCATGCCCGGCAAGAATTCCCGAAGGTGGTTCGGTATCAAAATTTATACATGAACTTAAAGGATTCGCTATTTACGGAATCAAAATCGAAACAGATCCATGAATTAACCATCAAGTATGAGGCCGAAAAAAAAGAAAATGAAATTAAGCTATTGAATAAAGACAATCTCCTTCAGCGGCTGGAGGTAAATAAGGCACGAATGCTACGCGATATCTCCTTGGCAGGAACGGTACTTCTCCTGACAATTGCCGTTTTTCTGTTTTACCATTTTCGGCAGCGGGTTCGGGCCAACCGATTGCTAACAGAACAAAAACAAGAACTTCAGGATTTAAATACAATCAAGACAAAACTATTTTCCGCTATCTCTCATGATCTTAGAAGCCCGCTAACTTCTTTACATGGTCTATTGCAAATTATGGAAGAGCAGAACACATCGGGTAATCTGAAGCCTTTTATGAATCATGCCAACCTCATGATGAGCAACACCATGACGTTACTTGACAATTTGCTTTATTGGTCAGCCCGTCAGGTAAAAGGCATACCCATTCAGTTTACAAAGGTGAGCCTATTCCAAGTAGCGGAAGAAAATATTAGTTTATTTTCGACCACAGCAAAAATCAAACAAATTAAACTCAGTCACCACATATCCGATCAAGAATGGGTGTTCGCAGATGTATCGAGTGTGCATTTTGTTTTTCGAAATCTAATCTCCAATGCACTCAAGTTCACAAAAGCCAACGGTGAAATCAGCATTTCAAGTATGCGCATAAACCAACAGATTGAAATTTCAATTATGGATACAGGTGTTGGCATTGCTGCATCTGTTCGGGTCTTGCTCTTTAATTACTCCAATGGAAGTACACATGGAACTGAAAATGAAAAAGGAACCGGCTTGGGACTTGTTTTATGCAAAGAGTTTATTGAGAAAAATGGGGGGAAAATATGGTTGGACAGCAGCACACCAAGCGGCACTGTATTCAAATTTACTTTAATGGCTTACAATTCTTCGGAGGAATCCTCACCAAATCGTTTTACCAGTTTCTTAGAAACCACAAAAGAATAGACTTGATCTTTATAGCTTTGGCCTAACGGAATAGCGTAATGATCTGCTTTAATCTCAGATCCATCCAACGCATGAATTTTCATTACATTCACTAAATACGATCGATGAACACGTATAAATATTGAAGCGGGTAGTTGTTCTTCGATGTGCTTTAAATTTACTAACGTCAGGTGATTTTCTGTGGACGTAAATATCTTAACAAAATCACCAAAGGCTGCTATATATACCACATCATCATAATGCAACTTCAAATACTGTCCCTCTTTACGGATGAAGAAATGATCCTCCTGTGTACGAATCGATTCGGCTTCATGCCTTCTCCCATCTAAGCGCTCTTTTGCTTTATTGACCGCCTTTAGAAAGCGATCGAACATAACAGGCTTTACTAAATAATCCACCGCATCAACCAGAAACCCATCTACTGCATAATGTGGAAAGGAAGTAACAAAAATAGTAAGCGGTGGGCTTTGTAATGTTTTCAAAAAATCC
>JAJTHV010000298.1 GCA_021300095.1 Flammeovirgaceae bacterium
AAGCATATTATTTGATGATGAAATTACTTTTTAAAATCGATGATCATACTGAATAGAAGGCCTCCCATCACTGTTCCGTAGAGCGATGAATGAATCGGGTTTGAGGTTATCGGGCAACTGCCGCTCACGCAGCCAATCTGCTGCCAGTAGAGATATCCGCCTGCCAAACCAAGCAATCCGCCAAGTGTAATGAGCAGTGGTTTTCTGAACTTACCCATTGAGCTTCTTGCGAAGTGTACTCAACCCTAAGGGCAGATATAATGGACAAACACCCACTAAGCTGGTGAGAATGAAAATAGCCGAGAAAGCTAATAGCACAATGGCTACCGTTCCCGAGATGATATTGGCAAAGTAAAGTGCCACTACAATTGCTGCGAGGATCACCCGGATCACTCGATCAGCAGAGCCCATATTTTTTGTCATAATGTGTTGGTTTATGACTCAAAAGTAGGTGAAGAGTTATTCAATAACGGTGACCAATGTCACACAAGGGTAATTTTATTGCGCGATAAGTGGATCAACCCCTCATTCTCCATCTGTTTGGCCACGCGTGAAATCACTTCGCGAGCGGTGCCGAGTTCTTCCGCCAGTTGGCTATGGGTTACCACAATTTCTTTGGAATGGGTCAACTTCGATTTTTGGGTGAGGAGTTGTAGCAATCGCTCGTCCAGCTTTTGAAAGGCTATAGCATTCACCACCGATAGCAATTCTTCGAAGCGTTTGTGATACAGTTTGAAAATGAAATCCGACCACTCCGGAAATTTTTTTACCCACTCACTCGCTTTCGACACGGGGATCAGAAGCAATTCGGCATCTTCTTCAACCACGGCTTTGATTTTGCTGGTTTCATCGTGAATACCACCCAGAAAGGACATGATGCAACTCTCGCCCGGTGTAATGTAGTACAACAAGATCTCGTGGCCGTTGGCATCGGTGCGCACTACCTTCAAGCTTCCGCTCAGTACCAGCGGAATTACTTTGATGTAACTGTCTTCTTGCAGCATCACCGTTCCGGAAGTAAATTTCCGAAGCTCGCCAAATGCGGCTACTTCTTCTTTTAATGCTCCGTGAAACAGGGAAGAAGTAGTCATATAGAAAGATTCAATTTCAATTACTTGGAATGAGCGAACAGCCAGGGAAGGAATTCCGGTTCGGCAAACACGTTATCCCAACTGTTGTGCATCACACACCCGGATACTCGGTATACTTTACCTTCTTTGAAAACTCATGAATCTTCTTGAACATGATACGCGAGTATTCGACTATCACCACATTATCACTTTCGCCATGAAAAATCCAAAACGGTACGGAAGCAGCTTTCTTGTTGTAATGCCCCGCATCGCCACCACCACAAATAGGAGCGGCTGCCGCAAAAAGTTTAGGGTAACGATACACGGCTTCAAAGGTACCCATGCCACCCATTGAAAGTCCGGTAATATAAACTCTGTTCTTATCGACTGCTTCCGTCTTGATGATTTGTTTGGTCAGTGCGATGGCCATCGAAAGGTCTTTGGTTTCTTCCCGCGTGTAGTCGAAGGTTAGAGCCAACGGCAGCTTTTCGCGATCGATCTTCACGTTCGACCAATAGCTGTCGTTTTTGCATTGCGGAAAGATGACAATACTTGGAAACTCGTTGCGTACTTTTTCGCTGGCGAATAGCTTTGAGCCATGGATCAACTGCTTCTCGTTGTCGCTGCCTCGTTCACCGGCTCCATGCAGAAAGAGAACGACCGGATACGATTTCGTACGATCGTAATTTTTAGGATACAAGATTCGGTAGGCGAGCGTATCATTCTGACGGACAAAGATTTTCTTTTGATACAATGAATCTTGCGCCATTGCACTGATTTGAATAAGCAAAAGGAAACTGACTAATAAGCTGTTCAGAAGATTACCTCTAAAAACTCCGTGTGTCATTCTCTTGTGGAGAAGTGGGAGGGGATGAGGTGATAGAAAGAAATCGTTTTTAGAGGTAATCATACTTATTTGCCAAAAGGATTGAGTGCATTGAGGGCGCGTTTGCCGCCACCCATCTTATTCATCATCTTCATCATCTTGCGCATGTCTTCAAATTGCTTCAGCAACTGGTTGACTTGCTGCACCGAAGTACCACTGCCTTTCGCAATTCGGTTTTTACGGCTTGGATTGATCTTATCCGGATTCTCGCGCTCATCGAGTGTCATCGAGCGGATGATGGCTTCCACGGGTTTGAAAGAGTCATCGTTGATGTCTACATCTTTCATGGCTTTGCCCATGCCGGGAATCATACCGAGCATGTCCTTCATGTTACCCATCTTTTTGATTTGCTCCAATTGCTTCAGGAAGTCGTTGAAGTCAAATTGGTTTTTGCGCATCTTGGCATTGAGGCGCTTCGCTTCTTCTTCGTCAAACGTCTGCTGCGCTTTTTCCACCAAGCTCACCACGTCACCCATGCCCAAAATACGGCCGGCCATACGATCGGGATAGAAGCGGTCGATGGCTTCCATCTTTTCGCCCGAGCTGACAAACTTGATGGGCTTCTCAACGACTCTGCGAATGGTGAGTGCTGCACCACCACGGGTATCACCATCTAATTTGGTGAGTACCACGCCATCAAAATTCAAACGATCATTGAATGCTTTAGCCGTGTTCACGGCATCCTGACCCGTCATCGAGTCAACTACGAAAAGTGTTTCGGATGGCTTCAGTGCTTCCTTCAACTTCGCGATTTCATCCATCATTTGCTCATCGACTGCCAAGCGTCCGGCTGTATCGACAATCACAATGCGGTGGTTATTTTTCTTGGCGTGCTCGATGGCAGCTTTGGCAATTTTTACTGCGTCTTTGTTGTCCGGCTCTGCATAGACTTCCACACCAATTTGTTCGCCCAATACTTGCAATTGTGTGATCGCTGCTGGACGATAGATGTCGCACGCAGTTAACAAAACTTGTCGGCCTTGGCGCTTGAGATAGTTGGCAAGTTTACCGGAGAAAGTCGTTTTACCCGAACCTTGTAAGCCTGCAATCAGGATGATAGCGGGGTTTCCTTCAATCTTGATGTCTTCGCTGGCACCGCCCATGAGTTTGGTTAACTCATCGTTGGTGATTTTGGTGAGCAACTGCCCCGGAGAGATGGCGGTGAGCACGTTTTGGCCCATCGCTTTTTGTTTGATATCGTCTGTTAGTTCCTTGGCTACCTTATAGTTAACATCGGCATCGATCAGCGCTTTGCGAATTTCTTTGATGGTGCTGGCCACGTTGATTTCCGTGATGCGGCCACTGCCTTTCAGCGTTTGAAATGCCTTTTCTAGTTTGAGACTTAAATTATCGAACATGTGAGTATAATTTGGGCTGTAAATTTAGCACTAAAAACGCTGATTTTCTCAGCGTTTGGCAACCTCTAAAAGCTTTGCCAGAAAGTATTTGGCGCTAGGGCAATTGGGATGGTTGGCGGCTCTTTCGAGCGAGTAGCTGTTTTTATGGACAAGTAAATTGGCGAGGACTTTTTTATCGATTATGCCGCGACCTACTTTCTCCTTTCTGAGCTTTTGAATTTCAGCGAAGGGATCCTTTACTGATTCAGGATTATCAAAAAGGAAATTGGGCGAGTTTAAGAACCCGCTCATCGCTTCACTATCGGCCAGAAACCACGACTCAATTTGCTTGACGCTGACGATAGCAAAGTGATTGACTGGTAATTCCAACCGTTGTTTCGTTAATGTGATGCACTGGTCTTCATCCAAGTCAGTCAGAACAAAAATGACCGTAGCCCCTTGATCTGTTAGTCGACTGATAAACGGGCCAATGTTTTTCGGTAGGAGGTTGCCGTTTCCCACGGCATCAATAACGTTAGGAACGAAATGAATTTGGTGCTTCGTTAGAAATGAACGAAACGCTTCCGAGTCGAGGATGATCTTCTCGGTGGCACCTTCTACAATGAAACCAATCTTCACCATGGAATACCGCCACCTAATGAGTTGGTGAGTAATGCTTCGTCCATACGCAAGCCATGCAAATCTACATCGGTAACCTGTTTGGTTTGCGTCATGCCATTCACCTTGTCCACCAAAATGATTTCCTCCGGACGAAGTTCCGATACTAATGTTTGTGAATGTGTATTAAGCCAGATGTAATGGCCCTTCTCTGTACATTGTGTGCGGATGATGTTTACCAACTCCCTAACCACCTTTGGGTTCAATCCATTCTCCGGTTCTTCAATGCACAGAAACTGTGGAGTATCGCTTTGGTAAATGGCTGCCAAGATGGCTAGGATGTTGTAGGTTCCATCGGAGATAAGTCGTTTTGTGAGAGGCTTTTTTAGTGTCTTCTCGTAAATGGCCAAGTTATCCGTTCCGCTTAGTTCTTCTGCAACTATGTCAATACTTTCAAATTCTGGAATGAGTAATTGAAGAATCTCAATTATTTCAGCCTTAATCTCGCCTTTTCGAAAAATCCTTTTCAGTACGCTTTCTAGATTTGATGCACCAAAAGCTAATTGAACGTCATTTACAGTGTTTATTTTATTTTGTTTCCCAATAAATAGTCTTGTGAATTTAGTGAGTTGGAAATACTCTTCTACATGAAAAGATTTACTAGTTTCTAAACCATTATTGAAAGAGTTACGATAGCTTTCTCCATAGTCGCTGAATGAAAAATTTCCGA
>JAJTHV010000139.1 GCA_021300095.1 Flammeovirgaceae bacterium
GTAGCGATGGTAAAGAAGAATTGATCCAGCTGAAATGTATGATCTCCGGATGAAATTTGATTTTCCGCCATACACTCCAGCAACGCACTTTGTACTTTGGGTGATGCACGGTTAATCTCATCCGCTAATAGCACGTGTGTGAACAAAGGACCTTTCTTGAACACAAAATCTTTTTTAGCTTCATCAAAGATGTACGAACCGATCAAGTCCATCGGCAAAAGATCGGGGGTAAATTGAATCCGCTTAAAGGCAACCCCTCCATTGGCCGTGTGAAAATCGATGGCCCCCTCTGAAATAGATTGTGCCAAAGTTTTAGCTAAAACCGTTTTACCTGCTCCTGGGTTATCTTCCAATAAAATATGCCCACGCGATAACAGAGCAGTTACGACATATTTAACTTCTTGCGGCTTTCCGCGAATGATGGTTTCAATGTTGGCAGTTAAACTTTTTAGTTTGGATGCAGAGTTGCTCATAATGATGAATTTTCAGAATTGATTTCAGGTTGTTGGAAATAGCGCAGAGCGCGGAATACATTAAAGTAATTAATAGCTGCACGGAATATGCCGATCGACTTGCGAATCGAATGACCAACGGATAATTGGAAACTGCGAACAATTGTGTCATCGCCATCGCGCAATGCGCCATTGGAATATTTCAAACGCAAATACATACGCATGAACTCTTCTAAGCCCGCTTGAGTAGCCGGATCAATCTTTTGTTGAGCGTATTGCAATGGAGTTTCTGTTTCTCTTTCAAAGCCGGCCATGTGAAAGCGATACAATGCAGCACGATACACCTGATCTGCCTTGCTAGCGGTGCCAGAAGCAAAAGCAATTCGCGCCAGGCGATAGAGCAAATACAAAATTGGAAGAAGAAGAATCAGCACGAATAGGATTCCTAATCCCTTCGCGGCAAGCCAGGCAATTTCCTGCCAGGTCATTTTTTTCTCTTGAGCGGCTGCTGGCTTTTTACCGGCATTTTCTTTCTTCTTCTCTACTTCTTTTTTGTGAATATGAATTTCATCGGCAATAATAGGAGTAGGGAATGAACGAATCTGTTCCTCAATTGCTACGTCTGCCCGTGGTGCCGGAGTTTTCTTGGCTTCATCTTTATATGACACTATAATAATAGAGTCGCCCGGTTGAATGGCTGCGAAAGTGGTATCGCGTTTGTTGATGAGCACTCGGCATAAAGTAGCATCAATCGGTTTACTGAAAGTTTGATTCAATACATACGGTGTGTTGAAATGAATCAATTGATTGAAGGAAGCATCCAATTTTTTGCCAGCCACATTCACCGTTTCCGCTTTTGCATTCAGCACCAACCAGGGTTCTGGCGGTGGAAGTGGTGGCGTGCCATCGGGCTTCGGTGCACCTTGCTGATCTTCGTTCCCGATCGTCATGTCGAAATCCAACCAACCATAACCCGGAAAATAAACTTGTGTCCAAGCGTGTGCCTGACTGGCATAGAACCAATACCATCCTTTATTCTTATCACTTCGATTAATCGTGGCAAAGCCTGTAGTAAATCGAGTGGGTACTCCCAACGAGCGAAGCATAAACAAAGAAGCTCCCGCATAATACGTGCAATATCCGGCATGTGTTTTAAACAAAAAATCATACAGCATGCGCGAGCTGGGAATATTCGGATCATCAACCGCACCTGCTTTCAGTGTGTACCGAAAAACTCGTTTGCCGTTTTCATTGCGTTGCAAAAAGAAATCGCGCACGGCTATGACTTTATCAACCGGCTTGCTGTCTTTAGAAACTAAACTGCTGGCTAATTTGGAGATGGAATCATAGATACCTCCGGTAGGCATTTTCGTATAATATTCCAGAAACCGCGGATCGGTCTTTTGGTATCCATTCACATCACGCAATTCATCATGACGCTGTTCCTGCAAGGGCTCTAGTTTGGGGTTCGCTGAAATGTTGTAAACGAAGTAAGCATTGTTTAGCTCGGATGTGAACGAGGTGATTTTATAACCGGAGATAAACGTCTTTTGAAAATCCTTTTCTACCGGAATAGTCTGAATCGAGAACACGCTGGCCGGACCTAATACAGAATGCTTCCATGTGTTTTCCGACAAATACACTTGCGCTTCTACAATCTTTCGCAGCTTCATTCCTTTTGATTTGCGAATGATGGAAGTGTCTGTGTATGAGTAATACATCGGAATTTTTGTAGGGTCTACATCAATCTCATCAAACGAAGGCACGTTGATGTCGCGGGTGAATGTTTCTTTTACCGGATCGTAACGGGTGAGGTAGTGATACACAAAATACAAAGGTGCCGGAGATCCATCGGGAAAATAATTATCGAGCTTACTGCAAAACATCAGCTTATCCGACTGACTCATTTTTGAATTTACCCGCATGGTGTCTTTCAACCGAAGGCCATCATCAGTTTTATCCATCAACCCATTCCGATCATCATAGTCATCTCCCTTTTTGGAGCCTCCGTCTTTATCGCCTTTGGCACCACGCGCAGCCAGTTCTTTTTCAACGGCTTTCAGATTCCCTTTCATCAAACTTTCCGTAATGGCAAATGCCAATAGAATCAACAAGGCAAAAAGCGCTACACGCACCATCAGCCAAGCTGACTTCTTTGGGTTTAGCTCAATTCGATTGACGAGTATGGGCGTTAGAAACAGCATGTACAATCCATACACCACCACAGGCGCAATGCGCGAAAGAATGTAGGAGAGACTAACATCAATCGTGTCGGAAATGCTCACTAATGTTACTACCGACAGCAAGCCGAAGAGAATAGCGTATGCCCACCGCACGCGTGCCAGCAAAAATCCAAACGCCCAACCGAAAATAAACAACGTAGAGTAAAGTTGAAACTTAGCTGTGGTGTAGAAAACATCAAACTCTCCGGGCAGTCGGTTGATAATCTTTTCAAACAACCAATAGATTAACCAAAGAATAATAATCGTTACCAGCCAACGCGCACCATAGAAGTAAAGACTGTAAGCTACCACTAGCCCTAACCCAAAATACAAAGTTTGTAAGCCAATGCTGGTATTTAGAGAAGTGTACGAAAAATTAAGAAAGCGCAGCGTGATGTAGGCAATCAATAAAGTAGGCACCAAAACCAATACCCACCGAATGAGTAGTTGTTGAATGCGATCTTGTGGAGATGTATACTTCATTTTTCAAATTCAATTCTAGTGGTAAGCCAACTGTTTCCTCTGTGCTTCAGTAAGTCGGCTATTTCTTTTTCGTTCTTCACTAATTCTTTTCGCAACGATGAAAACAGCCACGGCTGCTTAAGCTTGTCGGCAGGTGTTTCCTCCGGTTTAAAGAAAACATCTTTTATAGAAAATTGAAAAGGCGAAGGAATGGCCTCCGAAAGTTTTACCACCACCACCGGAAGCCAATCCGGTAGCTTTTTAATACAACTTTCAATATCGGCAACGGGTGTTAAAGAAGAAAAGCAAACAAAGGCAGCTTTGTTAAACACAATAAATTGAGAGGGCACTAATTGCTGCTGCCATGTGGAGGCTGTAATCTGAAACAACTCATTTTTCTTCTCACTCACACCGCTTAGTCTAGTTAGCTCTTGATCCATCGGCATCCGAATTTCATATTCGTTTTTCTTCAACGACTCAAATACGTTTCTTACCTGATCTTTATAAACATTGAGCAACTCGCGTTCAAAAGATCCCATTTCGTTCGAAAGGCCATTGTAAAAACTCGCATAAAAGTAGAGATGCGAAGCATACGGATCTTTTATCTCTGGAATACGCACCACCAGTTGACCACTCTTGGCATAAATTTTCCAAACAATGCGCTGAATGTTATCGCCTGTTTCAAATTCCTTGTAATTGACATGCTCACCTTCAACTCGTTTTGGAATTTCGATACGGTGCTTTTGTTCTTCGGTAGCATTGGGGTTTGATCGAACACGCTGCTCTTTTTGTGGAAGGGGTAACGTGTACAGTTGCTGTGTATAGGCTACCCGATACGGCAAAGCCACCAAGCCCAGCATATCGCAAAATGAAAAGAGCACTTTTTCGACATCATAAATACCACGATCATGCAGCAAGGAGGTGCCGCCACCGCGAATACCGGCACGCCAAAGTTGCCGTGGCTGACGAACGCTGCCATCCAACACAATAACTTCCGAAAGCCGGTTGCCCGCAAAAAGTAATTGTGCCCGGATAGTGCCCAGCAGGGGTCGAAGGACAAAACCGACTACCTGCACATGCAAAGGCACTAAGCCGGCCTCTGCCTTCTGGCCATCTCCAAACTTTACCTGAAGCGAAACGGATTTATTTTTGACGGCCCATGTAAAATAAGCCCAGGTGACTAAAACGGATAAAAGGCTTAATGCCACAATCCCTACCAACGTCCACTTGACCAATTGTAAAAAAAGCTGCATCACGAGCCAAAGATTCGAGTCATCCTGACCATACTCATTTTTTAACCAGATAGTAGCTACCCAAAAAACAAGTATAGATATAATAAACTGCCATCGGATGCCTACCAGACGCGACCAATACTGTGAGGTTCTTAAAGAGGATGAAAGACTGATCTGTCGCATGAATATCTCAAACTACAATAAAATGAAAATATTTTTAATAACGTTACACTCCTTACGGAGATTGTTAACTTTTTCAGCAAAGTAAAAAACTTTCTTTCACAATTTGGACACCAATTTACACTTCCTGACGATCCGGAATTGATTTGATTTGGTGCTAGCGTATGTTAAGAACCTAAGTCTTACTAAATTTGATGATGTTTCTTACCTGAATTTGGTAAGTAGGTTTTTTAGTCACTAAATAATTACGTCAAACTACTCAAATGGCTATACTAGTTCGCGAAGCAACCGAGAAAGATATTCCCTCCATCATCGACTTTCAGTTGAAGATGGCACTCGAAACAGAAAACCTGACACTCGACATCTCTGTATTGACTCAGGGGGTGAAGCGTTTGTTTAAAGATTCAACTAAAGGCCGGTACTATGTAGCCGAAGAAAATGAGGAAGTGATGGGATGCCTGATGACAACATACGAATGGAGCGATTGGAGATGTGGCACCGTTATCTGGATTCAATCCGTTTATATTAATGGCGCGCACCGTGGTAAGGGAGTGTATAAAAAACTGTATGAGTACATTCAGCAAATGGTAGAAGCCGATCCGGATTTGCGCGGCATTCGTTTGTATGTCGATAAAACCAATCTAGCAGCAAAAGAAGTGTACACCCGCTTGGGTATGAATGGCGATCATTACCAAGCTTATGAATGGATGAAGTCGTAAAAATTTGAATGCTGATTTTTTGTAATTTAGTTGGGTGAAATGCCTACAGCTAGTCATCAAGAAGTTATGAATAGAGTAATCGAAAATCCTCCCCGAACCATCATGGAAGTGTATGAAATGCTCCCTGAAGGCACGTTGGCAGAATTGATCGATAATCAAATCTATATGTCACCCGCACCTCTTTTTAAACACCAATGGACAATTCAATCCATTTTTATTGAACTTAACAAAATTGTTCAGAATACCGGAATGGGGTCAATCGTATTAGCTCCATTTGACATTAAACTAGATTCTGATAGAAACGCAGTACAACCCGATATCGTTGTAATTCTGAATACGAATCCCAACCAAATCAGTGCAGAAGGTCGCTATGCCGGTGTGCCTGATCTTCTGATCGAAGTTCTATCTCCCGGAAACAAAGAACACGATCTAGTTACCAAGAAAGACCTCTACGAAAAATTTGGTGTGCAAGAATATTGGGTTGTAGACCCCGAAACCAAACTAGCGATTGGGTTTGCGCTAAAAGATAAAAAGTACATCAAGATCAGCGAGGAGATTGGCAAAATCGCATCTGAATTACTGAATGCAAATTTTAATTTTTAAAAGCACCTAACCATGGAGATCATTGTTGGTCAACCTCCCCGTACCATCATGGAAGTATACGAAATGCTTCCCGAAGGCACGTTGGCAGAATTGATCGATAATCAAATCTATATGTCACCTTCACCTAGTTTTTTTCATCAAGATCTTTTGTTTGAAATTTCTCTTACCATTCGAAAACATTTGAAGTCTTCCAAATTAGGCACACTGGTAGTTGCCCCATTTGATGTTTGGTTAGATCAATCGAAGAATGCTGTGCAGCCCGATATTGTTGTAATCCTTGAACAGAATCCTGCAAAAATCGATAAAGCCGGTCGGTTTGTTGGTATTCCTGATTTATTAATTGAAATACTTTCGCCTAATAACAAAGAGCACGACTTACATAAGAAGAAAGACCTTTACGAAAAATTTGGCGTGCAAGAATATTGGATTGTAGACCCCGAAACCAATATAGCACTGGGTTTTGCGCTAAAGGACAAAAGATACATCAAGATCAGCGAAGAGATTGGCAAAATCTCGTCTGAATTACTGAAAGCTAACTTCAATTTCTAATAGAAACTAACCATGGAGATCATTGTTGGTCAACCTCCCCGCACCATCACGGAAGTATACGAAATGCTTCCCGAAGGCACGTTGGCGGAATTGATCGATAATCAAATCTATATGTCACCCGCACCTTTTTCTTCACACCAAAAGTTATTACTCAAACTGGCGAATAAGTTGGTTGAGATTGTTGAAAATGTAAACCTGGGAGAGGTAATTATTGCTCCTTTTGATGTGAAGCTAGATATAGCAAGAAATGCGGTTCAGCCGGATATTACTGTTATACTTAAGTCAAACCCCCAACAAATCATCGATGGTCGGTATGTGGGTATCCCGGATTTTGTAGTAGAGATCTTGTCTCCCGGAAACAAAGAACATGATCTCGTCACGAAAAAAGACCTCTACGAAAAATTTGGCGTCCAAGAATATTGGGTTGTAGACCCCGAAACCAAACTGGCACTTGGGTACGCCCTGAATAAAGGGGTTTACCATCGAATTGGCGAAGACCTTGGCAAAATCCATTCACCTCTCTTGCAGTCTGAATTTGTTTTTTAGCCAAATCCCGCCAACGCAAAAAAAATATCTTTGCACCACAACATTCTTAGCCTCACTTTTGTAGTTAGTCTAGTCTGAAACCCAATTCATGTCCAATTCTGCTGCAGCTAAAAAAAGTAAAGACCTTTCCGGTCACGATTATATTGAAATCATCGGTGCCCGCGAGCACAATCTTAAAAACATCAGCGTTTCCTTTCCGCGCAACAAACTGGTAGTTCTCACAGGCATTAGCGGAAGCGGAAAATCATCACTCGCGTTCGATACCATTTATGCAGAAGGTCAACGCAGATACATGGAAAGTTTCTCGGCCTATGCTCGAAGTTTCATTGGCAACCTCGAGCGGCCCGATGTCGACAAAATCAATGGCCTAAGCCCCGTTATTTCGATTGAACAAAAAACGACCTCACGCAACCCTCGCTCTACGGTGGGCACCGTTACTGAGATTTACGATTTCATGCGACTGCTTTTCGCACGTGCAGGCGAAGCCTTTTCGTACATCAATGGCGATAAAATGGTTCGCCAAAGCGAAGAACAAATTTTAGACGCCATCATCCACAATTATACCGGCAAAAAACTAGTCGTACTGGCCCCCGTCATCAAAGGAAGGAAAGGACACTACCGCGAACTCTTTGTGCAGATCAGAAAGCAAGGGTATACCAAAGTACGCGTAGATGGTGAAGTGATGGACATCACCGCCAAAATGCAAGTCGACCGTTTCAAAATCCATGATATTGAAATTGTCATCGATCGGATTGTACCTACCGCAGCCGATCGATTCCGCATCGGGCAATCGGTGAATACCGCCTTAAAAGAAGGCAAAGGGGTCATCATGGTGCAAGAGGAAAATGGAAAAGTAAATCACTTCTCCAAGTTTTTGATGGATCCGAAAACCGGTCTATCATACGATGAACCTGCACCGAATAATTTTTCATTCAACTCGCCTTACGGTGCCTGCCCCACTTGCACTGGCTTGGGTCAGATCGAAGAGATTACGGAAGAGTCCGTTATTCCCGATAAAAAACTAAGTATTAGCCGCGGAGGCATTTTGCCTCTGGGCGAATACCGCGACATCTGGATTTTCAAAAAGATTGAAGCCATCCTCAAGCGCTACAAACTCACGCTTACCACACCGATTAAAGATATTCCCAAAGAAGCTTTAAAAGTATTGCTCTATGGCGATGAGGAACCGGTAGCAGTAGCTTCCGTGAAATATCCGGGCACAGAGTGGAACACCAAGTTCGAAGGCATTGTTAACTTTTTGCAAAAGCAAAAAGACGAAGGCTCGGATGCCATCAAAAAATGGGTAGATGATTTTACGATCACCAAAGTGTGCCCTGATTGTCACGGAGCCCGGCTGAAAAAAGAATCGCTGCATTTTAAAATCGATAAAAAGAATATTGCCGAGCTGGCCGATCTCAACATCGATTCATTAAAAAAATGGTTTGATGGTCTTGAAAGCCGCCTCAGCGAAAAACAAAAAGTAATTGCTGCCGAAGTGCTGAAGGAAATTCGTAAGCGTATTGGCTTTTTGTTGGATGTGGGTTTAGATTACCTGCATCTCAATCGCCCGCTGCGCACATTGAGTGGAGGCGAAGCCCAGCGCATTCGCTTGGCTACACAAATCGGAACGCAGTTAGTAGGCGTGTTGTACATTTTAGATGAGCCGAGCATTGGCTTGCATGCACGCGACAATTCCAAATTGATTAAGGCGTTGAAGGACTTGCGCGATTTGGGCAACTCGGTGATCGTAGTAGAACACGATAAAGAGATGATGCTCGAGGCGGACTATATCATCGATGTAGGTCCCGGTGCCGGGCGTCATGGTGGACATATCGTTGCAGAAGGCGATCCGAAAACATTCTTGAAAATTGATAGCACTACAGCTAAATACCTTAGCGGGAAAATTGGAATCAATTATTCCAAGCAACGAAGAAAAGGAAGTGGAGAGAAGCTTTCGCTGATGGGAGCTACAGGGAATAATTTAAAGAATGTCGACCTCGAAATAACGTTGGGTACATTTACGTGTATCACCGGAGTTTCCGGCAGCGGAAAATCAACGTTGATTCACGAAACCCTTTTTCCCATACTGAACCAATATTTCTTCAACTCACGTCAAGAGCCATTACCCTACAAAAAAATTGACGGGCTGAAGTTGATTGATAAAGTGATTGAAGTAGATCAGTCTCCGATAGGACGTACACCGCGCTCAAACCCTGCTACATACACAGGTGTGTTCACCGATATCCGCGACTTGTTCGCGCAAATGCCAGAGGCGAAAATAAGAGGATATAAAACCGGGCGCTTTTCATTCAACGTAAAAGGTGGCCGCTGCGAAACCTGCGAAGGTGCCGGCTTGCGCCTGATTGAAATGGAATTTTTGCCCGATGTATATGTGCCTTGCGAAACGTGTAAGGGCAAGCGCTACAATCGCGAAACGCTGGAGGTACGTTTCAAAGGCAAATCCATTTCCGATGTGTTGGATATGACAGTGGAAGAAGCCGTTCAGTTTTTTGAAAATCAGCCGCGCATCTTGCGCAAAATTCAAACACTGGGCGAAGTAGGCTTAGGATACATTTCCTTGGGTCAGCACGCTACTACGCTTTCAGGTGGCGAGGCACAACGCGTAAAACTGGCAACCGAGTTGAGTAAGCGCGACACGGGTAAGACTTTGTACATTTTAGATGAGCCAACGACCGGTTTGCATTTTCAGGATATCAGTCATTTGCTGGATGTGTTGCAAAAACTTGTGGACAAAGGCAATACGGTTTTAGTGATCGAACACAATATGGATGTCATCAAATCATCCGACTACATTATTGATTTGGGTCCCGAAGGTGGCCAAGGTGGAGGAAGAATTGTAGCGAAGGGAACGCCCGAGCAGGTAGCCAATAATCCGGCCAGCTTCACCGGAAAATTTTTGAGACCGGAGTTGGAGTAGAGTCATTTAAGAACAATCCTCTCAATTTTCTCAAGTCTTCTTTCCAGATCAGTTAATCGATCAATTTTAGATGAAGAGCATCAATAGATTCGGCCAACTTCATGTTAGAGAGGCGCATTTCCTGAAATTCCCGAGTTGATTTTTCCTGCGACTTTTGATTACGATCGGCAACTTGAGCCAATCGATCAACGGTTGGGATTAAATCAGCAAGTAATTCGGTCAATTGACTTACCTTTTCCTCAAGTTTCATAGGTCATCATTTAAAATTAAAGATTGAAAAGAACAGTAATACGGTCGGTTCTAAGTTGCTTAATCATTACCGCTAAAATAACTTCCCTTCGTTTCGCTTGGCTATATTTCTACTTTTGCAGGTATGATCAATAACAAAAACCGATTGTATTGGAGCCTGCAAATAGGAGGTTGGTCATTTTATGCCATCGTTCAGATCATCGCCTCCATTCTCAACTCAACTTCGGCAGATGTAAGCACACAACGCATTTTGTTCTTCTTGTACGAAGCACTGTTGTGTTTATTAGCTACTCATTTGTTTCGTGGATATATTCTTAAATGGCATTGGCTCGATCTGGGCTTTCCTCGCCTCATACCGCGCGTAGTAGCGGGCGTTTTTTTATTGGGGGCTGTCATTTATCTGGTGAGAATCCCCATCTCTATTCCTTTGGGTTTATTTAAAAAAGAAGTGGCACTGGATGTCAATGTTTTTTTAGGACTGTCTGTTTACTATGCGTTTATCTTTTTTTTATGGGCAGTGCTCTATTTCATTTACAATTACTTCGAGCGCTACAATAAATCATTGAAGTATGAGGCATCGGTCAAAGAAATTGAACTTCAAAATCTCAAGTCGCAACTCAACCCGCATTTTATTTTCAATGCATTGAATAGCATTCGTGCGCTGGTGGACGAAAATCCGCAGAAGTCCAAACAGGCCATTAACCAACTGTCCAGCATCTTACGCAGTTCACTCACCATGGAAAAACGTGGGCTCACCCAATTTGATGAAGAGATGAGAATGGTTCGGGATTATCTTGGTTTAGAAGGAATCCGGTTTGAAGAACGATTACACACAGAGTTTGACATTCATCCGGATTCACATGATTTTATGGTGCCACCGCTCATGATTCAAACTCTTGTAGAGAATGGTGTAAAGCATGGCATCTCCAAGTTAAAGGAAGGCGGACTTATTCGGGTTTCAACATATGTGGACGAAGTGGGCCTAACCATTCGTATCCAAAACAGCGGCCAATACGTAAACGGACATGCGAAGGGAGAAGGGCTTGGTTTAAACAACACCATCCAGCGATTGAAACTTTTGTATGGAGATGTAGCGAGCTTTAGAATCACCAACGAAAAGAATAATTTTGTACTTACTGAAATTCAAATACCATATACTAAATCAAAGTCATCTTAAATTTTTCTACTTCTTATATGAAATCGCCATTAAAACGCTCTTCACACATCGATAAGGTAAAAAGTTTGGCGATTCCCTGTGACCTTACTATAAAATTATAAACACATGAAATGGCAATTAACCGCAGTTACACTCAATGGAATGATATTCCAGCCATTCCATGTGACAATAAAAAAATAAATACAAACACATGAAAGCACTGGTTATTGATGATGAGCGCTTGGCGCGTAAAGAATTGCTCACGTTATTGGAAGCGCATCCTTCCATTGAAGTGGTTGGTGAAGCCATGCATGCCGATGAAGCAGAAAAGATGATTGAAGAACTCAATCCGGATTTACTGTTTCTGGATATTCAAATGCCAGGTCGTACCGGCTTTCAATTGCTGGAATCACTCGACTCCGCTCCGATGGTAGTGTTCACAACGGCTTACGATCAACATGCACTAAAGGCGTTTGAAGTAAATGCGTTGGATTACTTGCTGAAGCCGATCGTAGCAGAACGATTGAGCGAAGCCGTGCACAAGGTGATGGATAAAGAGCGCATGAAAGAAGGCCGCTCCGGTGAAAAGAAATTAGGACTGGAAGATCAGGTGTTTGTAAAAGACGGTGAGCGCTGTTGGTTTGTGAGCCTCGCCAATGTGCGCATGTTCGAGTCAGATGGAAATTACATTAAAGTCTATTTCGATAACAACCGCCCCATGATTCACAAGTCGTTGAACGCATTGGATGAAAAACTGGATGAACGAGCTTTTTTCCGGGCAAGCCGAAAACACATTGTAAACTTAAGTTGGGTGGAGGGCATCGAGCCCTGGTTCAATGGCGGCTTGATGGTGCGCTTGCGCGGAGGTGATAAAGTAGAAGTGAGTCGTAGGCAAGCTGCCAAGTTTAAAGATATGATGTCGTTGTAGTAAGACTACTTCAGCACCATTTCAATCAATTCTTTTTCTACACTCCAGTCCTTGGCGAGTTTAAGCATGGCGGTAGCCTCCATTTCGGTTACGTATCCTTTCAGGTTATTGGCCTGCCACACCATATTAATGAGCTCGATGCGCTTCGCTTTGGTGTAATCGCCAATAATCTCGTTTAAGTACGTTCGTGCCCGGTCGAAGGAAGTAAGATAATCTTTAGCAATAAATTCGAGTGCCCATTTCAATTGATCGTGGGCATTGTATTGGTTAGCGGTCTCTTCCAAATCTACTTTTTCCAACTCATCCAAGCCGTGATAGTGATAGATCACTGCTTTCAGAAGCATATAAACCCGTTTTTCTTCTTCTGTCATGGCTGAAAAATAGCAATTTCTATTTGAATGAAGCGAATCAACTAATCAGAAATAAATAGATCAGAGGCAATTTGATCTGCCAGCAGTTTCCCTTTTCGGGTAAGTAGGAGAATAGTACCACGCTGAATCACCCATTCCTGAGCTTTCATTTTTTGCAACACTTCAGTTGAAGTAAGGTCATAGCCATGGGTTTCCAGTAAGTGTGAAAGATCACACCCCCACGAAGTGCGAAGGGTCGTAAAAATGTATTCGTTGATTTTGTTTTCGCGCGTCAGTACTTCAATTTCGGCAGGCACAATTCCCGCCTCAATTGATTTTTGATATCGGCTGTTGCTGCTCACGTTGGCTTGTCGGCTTACACTATTATAAGAGTGAGCGCTCGGCCCTACACCCAGATAATGCGCCTGCTTCCAATAACTGCTGTTATGGCGCGAGTAAAATCCCGGTTTGCAGAAGTTCGAAATTTCATAGTGCTCATACCCATTTTGTTCTGCTACATCCATTAAGGTGGTAAAATGCAGAGCCGCATCATTTTCTTCAGCCGGTTTGAGCTTGCCTTTCCTGTTCCAATTGCCGAAAACGGTTTTTTCTTCAATCGTTAAGGAATATGCCGAAATGTGTTCCGGATGAAGTGCCAGCGCCCGATCAATGTTCTTCTTCCAATTGTCCACCGATTGACCCGGAATCGCATAAATTAAGTCCATGCTAATATTGTTGAACCCTGCGTCTCTGGCCAACTCCATACATTTCAATGCTTCTTTTGCCGAATGTGCCCGATTGAAAAATTTTAACACCTCATCATCAAAGGATTGAATGCCAATACTCAGGCGGTTAAATCCTAAATTGCGGAGAAGAACCAATTTCTCGGTTGTTAGATCGTCTGGATTAGCTTCTAATGTCTGCTCCAAATTTTCTTCGAGAGAGAAGTGCTTATTTACCGAATCCAAAATGATTTGCAATTCTGCCGCTGTCAACAACGAAGGTGTGCCTCCACCCCAGTATAGTGTTGCGATTTTCTCACCATTCAGATAATCTGCCTGAAGCGCTAGTTCTTTGGCAATCGCAGTGCACATGGCTGTGCGATGCGATTGATTGGTAGAAAAATGGAAATCGCAATAGTGGCAGGCCTGCTTGCAAAAGGGAATATGAATGTAAATGCCCGCCACCGCGAATCGTTTGGTCGATGAAAGTTGTAAAACAAGACAAATGATTTCGGTTATGCCATACTATTCTGATATTTTTGACCGCGCAATCCGTAACTGTGAAGAAAATAACACTGATTTATTTCCTCCTCTTATCCGTAATCGGCTACTCCCAACCTGAAAATCAGGTGTCGGTTATGAAAGACCTGCGTCCGCATTGGTTAATCCACCAGAACAACGAGTATCGATCGTACAATCATCAACCTACTCAAACCATCTACTTTTGGTTGAATACCCATCAGCGCAACAGACTTCTTCAGATTGATTCCAGGCACCGATTTAGTTTGTATGTCAACAATCAGCTGGTGGTTCAGAAAAAGGGTGATGTTCGAATTTCAGTAGATAGTTTACGCAGCAAATTTACCCCACCTCTTTTTTGTGCCGTATTTTCTGATGCCGGAGTGCATCACTTGCAAACACATGTGTCAGATCGGGTGTCAGAGCGTGACCTGGAATTGCTAAAAAGAAGCGACAGCTATTTTCTGGACTTTACCATTATCGCCACGCTAATGTTAATTGCCTGTTTCGCTATTTTCTGGCGAACGAACCCAGCCCTTACGCTGGATTATCTAAACGTGAATAAATTGTTTTCTTTTCAAGATAAAGATGAAAGCAAGTTCACCTTGCGCATTGCTTCCAGCGTCAACCTGTTGATTTATTTGTTTGGCAGTTTCTTTTTAGCATTGGTATTATTAGTGGCTTTTCGTCTGGCCGGAAATCAATTTTGGCTGTCGCAGCGGTTTCAGGTTCATGCTACTTCGCAAGCGTTTGCTCAGTGGCTATGGCTATCTTCAATCATTTTCCTCCTGTTCTTATTAAAGTTAATCTGGCTGGCAATGCTGACAGCCCTCTTCGGCTTTCGCGATACCGTCAGTTTTCAATTTTTCAATTTTATCCGAATGGTATTACTGGCGGTATTGGCCATCGCATTTTTGTGTGTCATTTTCTATGCATTCAAGGTGCAGCAGAGTAGCTATTTCGAAACGTTGATCTACATCCTCTCCGGAATATTTGTCGCGGGCACCCTGATCATCTATTTCAAATTATTGAGCCGAATGCCTTTCCATTTCTTTCATTTATTTTCCTACCTTTGCGCATCCGAAATCATTCCTTTACTGGTTTTGATGAAGGTATTTTTCTACTAAGCCAACCGATTAGTGCTGATATGACCGAAACTGCTACGGACAGGATGCGAAAAGTAAAGAGCATCTTAGTCACACAGGAAGCTCCAACAGATGTTAACTCTCCCTATCTCAAGTTGGCCGAAAAATATAATCTTAAAATAGATTTTCGCCCATTTATTCAGGTAGAGCCGGTTCCTGCCAAGGAGTTTCGCAAGCAAAAAGTAGAGATTATGCAGCATACCGCGATCATCTTTACCAGCCGCAATGCAGTAGATCATTTTTTTGCTCTTTGTGTAGAGTTGAAGTTAGAGATGCCTCCAGATATGAAGTATTTCTGCATTTCCGATCAAACGTCTAATTACCTACAGAAATATATTGTCATCCGGAAGCGCAAAATCTTCTCAGGCTTAAAGGACACCAAAGACTTACTCGAAATCATCAAAAAGCATAAGAATGAAAAATTCCTTTTCCCTTGTTCAGATATTCGCAAAAACGATATCCCGGACTTCTTAAAAGAGAATGGATTTACTTTTACGGAAGCCATTATCAATCATACCGTTGCCGCCAATCTGAGTGACTTGAAAAATGTGTATTACGATATACTGGCATTCTTTAGTCCGTCCGGAATCAACTCGCTGTTTGTTAACTTTCCGGAATTTAAACAAAATAATACAAGATTGGCCGCTTTTGGACCAACGACTGCAAAGGCTGTGCGGGATGCAGGTTTAGTTTTGGATATTGAAGCTCCACTGCCCAATGCCCCGTCTATGACCGGAGCAATTGAACTTTACATAAAAAAAGCGAACGGAATTAAATAAAGCCTTCATTCTTACGTTTTTAGGAAGGTTGACATTTTTTTGCACTTTAATAATATAGTGTTGTCCATGTCTATTTTTTTGCATTATCTTTAAGTCTGTTTAGTTACTACTGTGAAAAGATTCCTCCTCCTCACCTCGATTGTTCTGTTGGTTTTTGCGAAAGCAAAGGCTCAGCAGGATCCTCAATTTTCGCAGTATATGTTTAATACACTTTATTATAACCCCGGTTTTGCAGGTGTTGAGGGCATTACCAAGCTTACAGCGATCCATCGAAGCCAATGGTTGGGGTACTCACCCACTAGCGGAGGCGGTGGTGCTCCAACAACTCAGGTTATTACATTCTCAGCTCCTATTTTCAAATTAAATAGTGGCTTTGGAGCACACATTGTCAATGATCAATTGGGCCCGCAAAATAATCTGGAAGCACAGGCTTCTTATGCATACCATTTGGGAGTTAAGAATAGTAAGCTTAGTTTCGGTATACGCACAGGTGTATTCTCTCAAACATTCGATTTTGATCAATATAGAGCCTTAAATCCGAATGATCCGATCCTCGATAAAAAAGGCGCACAATCACAAATTCGTCCTGACCTCGCGGTGGGTGCGTTCTGGAGAAAAGAAAAGTATTATGTAGGCCTAAGCTTCAATCACCTGATCAATTCCACATTTGATTTCGGAATAGGTCAAAGAAATGCCCTCAAAACACACGCTTATTTAACGGGAGGCTACTTTTATGAGGTTAACTTCGATCTGAAGTTCCATTTTTCAACCATCGTTCAGTCTGATTTCACGAAAACGACCGTCAATATTGGGGGATTAGCCTATTTTAAAGATACCATGTGGGGCGGCTTAGCATTCCGTTCATCCGAGTCAGCTACTCTATTATTAGGGTATACTTTATTAAAGGATAAGTCACTAAAATTGGGCTACAGCTTAGATTATATTATACAGGATCAATCTGCCAAGCAGGCCACATCCCACGAGTTAATGCTCAGTTATGAGCTGCCGATCAATCCTCCAAATAGCAAAAAGGTGGTACGTACACCGAGATATAGGAAGTAAATCGGTAAATAATTTTGGTTTTTTTAAGAATTTAATGAATTTGGTGGCCTGGTGTTTAATTAAAAGACGAAAAAAGAATAACTTTCGAGTCTGTTCGTTACAAACCGAACCGGATAAAAGAGTGTACTAACATAAAACCTATGAAGAAAAGCGTTTCTCAGAAAGTTCTGTACTATGCATTAATCTTATCAACTTCTGCTGTCGTAGGAAGTTGCGGTCTCCTGGGCATAGGAGGCAAAAAGGGCGGTGGCGATGCCCAAGGCGAGGTGGTTGGTCAATCGACCATCGAGCGCAAAGAAGGATGGTCCATGGTTATTCCATATGGAATGGTGCCAATCCCAGCTGGAACTTTCCACATGGGTCAGGCGGACGAAGATCCTGCATCCACACAGATCAACTTCAACAAACAAATCACCATCGGTCCGCTTTTTATGGATGAGACCGAAATCACAAACGATGAATACCTGCAATTCACTGCTTTCTTTATGGGAGCGGAAGGCGGAGCTCAATTGACCAACTTCCCTCAGGTAAGCCAGCAAGAGTTCATGGCAAAGTATTATCCTGACACTACCGTGTGGATGAAAGACTTTACCCACCACATGGGAGATCCATTGGTTGATTACTACTGGCAACACCCAGGCTACCAAGACTATCCGGTAGTTGGCGTTAGCTGGGAAGCAGCCTCTTTCTTCGGAAAATGGAGATCAGCTTTCTTAAATGAGTGGCGCCAAGTAAATGGTGGACAACCTCCAATGCCTTCTTTCCGCCTGCCTTCAGAAGCAGAGTGGGAATATGCAGCACGTGGCGGACGTGATATGAATAAATATCCTTGGGGTAACCCGTACATACGTAACTCTAAAGGATGTATGTTGGCGAACTTCAAACCGGGTCGTGGTAATTATTTTGATGATGGCTTTGCTTACACTTCACCCGTAGGCATTTATTTCCCGAACGATTACGGATTGGTAGACATGTCAGGCAACGTAGCTGAGTGGTGTTTGGATGACTTTAATCCAGCTTCCGTTCCTACAGTGTGGGATTTGAACCCTCAGTTCATTGATAAGAATGCTTACGATAAGGAAGGTAATTCAAAAGAAAAATACAACGCACGCAAGGTTATTCGTGGTGGTTCTTGGAAAGACGTTGCTTATTATCTGGAGACAGGCACCAGAACTTATGAATACAAAGATTCAACAAGAGCATATATTGGCTTCCGTTGCGCAATGACCAACTTGGGTCGCTCGGCAGGAACCGAGTTTCAATAATTGAAAACTACCCCTTATATTTATAAAAAACTCAGAATAACCTAAATCTTAAAGAACCATGGCAAAGAAAAAAGGCGGATTTGTAGATTTACTCTTCACAACCATTATGCCCAAAGTATATGGCATTGGAGCAGCGGTTGTAATTGTTGGTGCACTTTTCAAAATTCAACACTGGGAAGGAGCAAACGAGATGTTGATTTTAGGACTTGGCACCGAAGCCATCATATTCTTCCTTAGTTCTTTCGAGCCGAAGCATGCTGAGGCTGATTGGTCTAAAGTATATCCTGAATTAGCTGAAGACTATGAAGGTCCTGTAAACCAAACAGCATCAAGAATCAGCAACAGACCTGCCGCTGGCGAGTCTCCTCTTTTGAAAATCGACGAAATGTTGAAGACTGCAAAAGTTGACCAAAACTTATTGGACAACCTTGGAAAAGGCTTAACTAATTTGGCCACTTCAGCTTCTCAAATGAGCAATCTTTCAAACGCAGCCGTGGCAACAAACGACTATGCAAAGAATGTTCAAGCAGCTTCTGCTTCATTAACTGAAATGAACAAGTCATACGGAACAGCTATGAAAGCAGTTGGCGCAATGGCCGATGCATCTAAAGATACCAGCGAATACCACAAACAAGTACAAGCGGTTACAAAGAACTTAGCTTCGTTGAATGTGATCTATGAAATGGAGTTGAAAGATGCAGATTCACATGTGAAGAACATGAACAAGTTCTACGAAAGCTTAACAGGTGCAATGCAAGGATTATCTAAAGTAGGAGATAACACTGCGAAGTTCACTTCTGAGTTAGGTAGCTTAACAAACAACCTTACAGCTTTGAATAAGGTGTATGGTAGCATGTTGACTGCAATGAAAGGCAGCAACTAATAAGAGATATTGATTAGGTTTTGTTTATAACAATTTAAACTAATTCAACATGGCAGGTGGTAAGGAAACGCCCAGGCAAAAAATGATCGGTATGATGTACATGGTGTTAACAGCCCTTTTGGCTCTTAACGTTAGTAGTGCCGTACTCGAGAAATTTGCCATCATAGATGAGACTCTCGTACAGCTTGTAAAAGATAGCGATAAGTCAAATGACGATCTGGTTAAAAGCATAGAAGGGTCTACTGTAAACAGTGCTGAGGTTAATGCTGCAAAAGATAAAGCTAAAAAGGTCAGAGCTTTGACCAAAGCTACTCTGCTATACATGGACGATATCAAGAAAAAGATGGGTACCGATAAGGACGGACAACCATTGAAAGATAAAGTTCAGGATACACATCATGCAGATGAAATGATGCTGAACGATAAAAATGGCCCTAGTTTAGCGGTTGAGTTTGAAAAGAAACTGAATGACCATGTTACTCAGTTGAACGGCATTTTAAATTTAAAAAAACCGTTTGGCAACATTACTAAGACTGCGGGAGAGTATGAGAGCTTTAAGGACGCAAAAGAAGAGTTAAAGGCTCAACAGTATCCTATTTTCGCATTCCACGGAACACCTACAATGGGTGCAATTGCGTATGTTACACAAATGCAAACTGAAATATTGGAATATGAAAGAGCAGCTTTGACTGAGTTGTTTAATTTGACAGAGGGTAAAGTTTTTAAAGTCGATTTATTGGTTCCAATGGTTAAAGCACAATCAAACAGTGTAGTTGCAGGAACCTCTTACGAAGGTGACTTATTTGTGGCAGGCGCAGCTTCTGGTGTTGACCCTGAGATGTTCAAAGGCGGAGAAAAAGTGAAGGTAGAAGAAGTAGAGATTTCTCCTGGCGTAAAAATTAAAATGGGAAAAATAAAATTCACGGCAAGTGCCACCACATACGATAACAGTGGTATAGCAAAGATGAGTTTCCCAGTGAAAATTATTATCCCAAATCGCCCCCCAATTGAACAAAAAATTGAATACAATGTAATTCGTCCGGTTGCTAAATTCGAATCTGAGGGTGCAAGCACTTTGTATTTGGATTGCGGTAACGAGGTAACTGTAAGTGTGCAGGGCATGACTGAATCTTCTGGGATTGGATTAGCAGTGCCTGCTGATCAAGGAAAAGTGATTCAACAAGGTCCGGGTAAATTTGTTTTGATCCCAACAAGACCTCAAATGAATGTTAGTGTAAGTGTTGGTGGAATTAAAATTGATACCAAACAATTCAAAGCAAAGGAGGTTCCTAAGCCTTCTGCTAAGTTGATGGTAGGTAACGGAGATTATGATGTAAAAAAAGGTATCCCTCCCGGAACGTCTATTGTGAAGTTTGTACCTGATATCACGGATGATAACTTTAAGAGACAAAACGCAAAGGATGCCAGCTATCGCATTACTAGTATGACTTTACAAATCACAGGAAAGACACCAATCACGTTAAGCTCAGGAACTATCGAGTTAACAAAATATGGCTTACGTCCTGGAGATAGTTTTTCAATCTTTAACGTTCAGGTAGTACGTTCAACATGGGATCCAGGGGATGCAGATAACAAACCAGTTAATGCAAAATTAGAAGGCTCCTATATAATGGGTAGATAAGATTGTTGAAATTGTAAGAGCGGTTTCAGGACCTTATAATAATAGATTTAATGCATGAAAATGAGGATAATTAGTGTAGTTCTTTTGTGTCTAGGCTTTGCTTTCAATGGATACTCGCAACGAGATACCATTGTCAACCCTAACTCGGTTGAGAAAATACCTTTCTACGAGCAATTGTATCGTTTTAGGGTATGGAGAAATGTTAACTTGTTAGAGAAGCAAAACGCTGGCTTTAAATCAGCTAAATCTGACATTGGGGCATTCCTTATCAAAGCGATTCGAAACGGCAGTTTGATTGCTTATGATGGTGACTCTGTAAAAGCTGCTAAAACCCCGGATGAGGTTTTGGTATTAAACGCAGCAGTCGCATCTCCCGCTTTCGAAGCAACTAAGAATTATGTAGCGAGTGAAGAAGTATCTTATAAGGGTCAGAATTATGTTTCTTCCAGAAATGATAACACAGGCCATCTCCCAACGGACACTCAATGGTGGGAATTGTCTGGAAATCAAACAGAGATACTTCAGCCTGCTCAGATCAAAGAATTGCAGATTGTAGAAGATGTTATTTTTGATAAAAGAAGATCCCGTCTTTATTATGATATTCTTTATGTAGGTATAATCGTTGAGAAAGACGGTAACTACAACCCAAAAGGATATGTATACTATAAGGATTTGGTGAACCTAATCGAAAAAGCAGCTCATAGTAAAGACCTTGATGAAAGAGATAAGGTTCAGTGGAGAAACCGTTACAACCCATCTGAGAACAAGTCTTTTGTGGATGCCTTTAAACTCAGATTGTTCCACGGTGTTATCGAAAAAGTGGAAAACCCAGATGATCGCACTATTCAACAAGTATACGAAATGAATGGCCGTACTATCGGTGAATCAGTGTTCGCTCGTTGGGAAGAAGAAATGAAGATGATGGAGAAAGAGCACAATCTTTGGGAATATTAATCATTGGTATAAAGAAACGAAAAAAGGCTTCCATATGGAGGCCTTTTTTATTGATATGAATTTTATGATAGAGATACGATCCGGAAAAATAGAGGACTTGCCTCAGGTGTTACAATTGGTAAAGGAGTTAGCCGAATACGAAAAAGCATTGCATGAGGTCACTAATACCGTTGCCTTAATGGAAAAAGAAGGCTTTGGAGAGAATCCGTTGTTTGGGTTTTTCGTTGCGGAAGAAGACCAAAAAATTATCGGGATATCACTTTACTATTACCGTTACTCCACCTGGAAGGGCAAGCGACTTTATTTAGAAGATATTGTGGTCACGGGAAGTCATCGGGGAAAAGGAATTGGGCATCTGCTCTTTGAAGAAACGATGCGCTTTGCCCTTAAAAGCGACTGCTGCGGCATGCAATGGCAAGTTTTGGATTGGAATGAGCCGGCTATCAATTTCTATAAAAAATATCAGGCCCGACTGGATAATGAGTGGATTAATTGCCACTTAGAAGCCAATCAAATTAGTGAGTTTCTTGCCCGTAAGGATTGATCATTCGTTGGCGTAGTCTTTGAATCTGCGAACCATCGCTACGGTAAATCCAACCATAAGCACGAGAGTACCAATCCATAACACATTGATCAGAGGCTTTTCTAATGCTTTGATAACTACCCAATCTTTTTGACGAGTATTGATACCCAACGAAAATTCATTCGTTTCCGGATGAATGTTAAGCAGTGTAAGCATTACGCCCAGATCATTAATTTCTGATGGTAGTCTCCCCACTTGCGTTTTATCTTTGATCAAGAAGATGGGTTCAGCATAATACACTTCATGTTCACCTTGCACTTTGATTTTGGCGCGTACAGCTACATCTTGTGCAGATAGTTGAACACCTTCAATTTCAGTGATGCGCTCAATACTTTCGAAGTTTGCAATATATTTAGCGCTAATGTAGAAATCTTCGTTCTGCTTTACCTTGCGCTCTTCCAAAGCGCTCCATTCCGGTTCTTCTTCCCGATTCATCGGAAGCGATACATGCGTGTATAAATCTCTGGAGGCTTTTCGTTTGATATCAGGAGAAGCTAGAAATCCTCCCATGGCAGGATTGATTTGTACACGCGGGAATAAAGAAGCAGCCAACTTCCCTTCTTTTCTTAACTCGATTTCATAAAATGTATTTTCTGGATAGATTTCAAAAGTGTCTTTAGCTTGAAAAAGCTTTTCGCCTTTAAAAATGATATCCTTTTTCGCCACTACTTTGAAAGGATCAAGTGTAAATTCAACATCATTTTTGTTCACATACCCACTCTTATGTCGGGGTTCGATTCTTTCTCCTTTATACTCAATGTCATAACCGGCCATAGCACGTGGCTCATTGATAAAGAGCAAGAGATTGTCGCGGTTAAAATCAGTGGGCAAGTCTTTTGAGATTAACATCCCGGTGTTATTCAACGATACGACTTTCGAATAGCCGGCAGAAAAAAGTACACCAATCAGCATTAACCCAACTCCGATATGAGCAATTGCTCCACCGGATAATCGGGGGTTAATTTTAAGCAAGCTGATCATCACCTTTACGTTGGACACAATGAGATAGATTCCGGCTAAGGTTAAGATCAAATACGGAATGGAGTAGATTTTTGCGACAGCGATCACTAAAGCAAAAACAAGAAGAGTAACTAAAACAGGTGTCAGTAACTCAGCTTTGAGCTTTTCTTTATCGATTTTTTTCCACCAGAAAAATTGTCCCGTTCCGGAAATCAATGCAATGGCAACTCCAAACCACAATTGAAATTTCGAGTAGAACTCAATTTGATTAGCGGGGGGCGCCAGATTTGAGCTTCCCCCAAAGAGTGTGATGATTTTGTTATAAACAGGAATTGAGGTGGGTAACAATACCTGGAATCCCATCATACATAAAGTAGTGGCTCCTAAAAAAATCCAAAACTCCCGAGAGTAGGTGGACACTTCTTTTTCTGTCGATGGAATTTCTTTCCAACGCAAAACAGAAAGTAGAATAGCTGCAACAGTAAAGAATAAGAGATATACTAATAATTGCCCTGATAGACCTAAATCAGTGAATGAGTGAACGGAAGCATCGCCAAGAATTCCGCTTCGTGTGAGAAAAGTTGAATAGAGGAGTAAAACAAAAACAGCGATCACCAAAATGATGGACACCTTGAGTGCGGTGCCACTATTTTTGTACGTGATCATCGTGTGAATAGAGGCCACCAAAATAAGCCACGGAACATACACTGCGTTTTCAACCGGATCCCAATTCCAATAGCCTCCAAAGTTGAGCGTTTCGTAAGCCCAATAACCTCCCATTAGTATACCTAATCCTAAGATGCCGCCACCAAGTAACGTCCAGGGAAGCGCAGGTTTAATCCACTCTGCATATTTTTTTTGCCATAATCCGGCCATACAAAATGCGAATGGAGGTAGTGCTAAGGCAAAACCTAAAAACAAGGTAGGTGGATGAATAACCATCCAATAGTTTTGAAGCAAAGCGTTTAATCCATTGCCATCTTTCGGAATAAAATCAGGCTGTAATTGAAAAATAGGATCACTGAGGGCGTCACGCAAAAGAATGAATGGTGAACTTCCCAGTTTCAGGTCGATGCCAGGAATAACAACTCCTAAAATCATGGACGCAAGAAAAGCTTGCACGAGTGTGAAGACGACCATAGTAGGCGCTTCCCACATTTTTTGTGTTTTAATTAAAAGCAATCCAATAACTACATGCCAAAACATCCACAACAAAAAACTGCCCTCTTGTCCCTCCCAGAAGCAGGAAAGCATGTATTGTCCAGGCAAATGAAGCGATGAGTGTGCATACGCATAGTGATACTCAAAGTAATGCTGATAAATGATGATAAACAGGCTGGCTACAATACCAACCACGGCTAAGGCATGCATATAGAATGCAGAGCGACCATTGAGCAACCACGAATTTTTTTGTTCTACGTCCTTAAGGGAAGCCGCTTTCCAGTACGCAAATGAACTAAGAAGAGAAGTGACGAAGGCCGTGATGACTGACAGGTGGCCAAGATTACCTATGGTATAATGCATTGCTTCGTTGGAATAGAAAAATCGGTATTAATTAAACCCCCGCATTTAATTTTTGTTCCTGATATTTGGAAGGGCACTTGAGTAAAATTTTCTTAGCTATGAATGTGTCATTTTTATAATTCCCAATGACTACTACTTTTTCAGAGCGGGTAAAGTCCGGAGGCATGGGCTCATTATAAAATACGCGCTGTTCCTTTTTTTTGTCATCGATCAAAGTAAAGGAAAACGAAAGGTTGTCTTCACTTTTTTCAATTCCAACAGGATGGCCGGCAGCATCTTTGGGCAATTGACCTACTACGTGAACTTGTGTTGAGCTTCCGGTTGAAGCGAGTTGATAGGCTTCATCAAAATTTACATAGGTGCTCGCATCGCCAGCCGTAGAAATGATAATGACAATAGCTACCGCGATGACAGCAATGGCGAGTAGATGAGATTTTTTCATATGGAGTATATTTTAAAGCTCGTCTGTTTACTTCTTTTCTGCGATACGCTTTTCTAAACCAGAAACTTTTTTGTCGATGGAAATCAAATAGCCGATCAGTCCGACTAGAATTACCAAAGCAATGGCAACCAACACGTAAATTTTTCCATTGCTGCGCATGGTGTCTGCCATTTCAGCGTCTTGTGCCGTTGCTAAAAAGGGGAAACAAAAAAGAATCAGTATGGCAATGGCTTTATTTCGCATTTTCATCTTCAATGGCTTCTATTTTTTCTTTGACAAGTTCAATTCGTATTAACAAAGTCGCGATCCACGTACCTAACAAGGACCATCCAATAACCGCAGGATAAAACACTAAACGCATTTTACTATCTAAATCATAGGTGTTAAAACCCGGATTGCCTCCATTACCCGGGTGCATGGAATCTTGCATACGTGGGATAATAAAAATAAGTGGAATCATGGCTGCAAATGCGAATACATTATAGGCAGCCGAGAGACGTGCGCGCTGTTCTTGGTTGGTAACGGAGCCTCGCAAAATGAAATAAGCGAAGTAGACCAGAAGCGCGATAGCAGCTCCGTTTTGTTTCGGATCGCCATGCCACGGAGAACCCCATGTATAGTTGGCCCAAATCATTCCGGTAACAATGCCCAGAAGCCCAAGCACTAAACCAATAGTCGCAAAGGAAATGGAATAAGTGTCATGAATGGATTGAGAATTTCGCAAGTATTGGATTGCGTGGAAAGTAGAGACTAAAAACATAGCCACCATTCCAAACCACATAGGCACATGGAAATAAAGGGCTCGGATAGTTTCGTTAACGATGTTCAGTCTGGGCACTTCAAACAACAGGCCACCCACTACCGAATAAATCA
>JAJTHV010000172.1 GCA_021300095.1 Flammeovirgaceae bacterium
TAATATACTTTACCCCATTCCGACCATGTGTCTGTTAAGCCTTGCAGCCGATAGGAGTAAAGTGTTTCTTCTTCTTTGTCGAAAAATGGTGCGGCAAATTCGAATTGAATTTGATTATTCTCATAGCCAAGCACTGGTTTAGGCTTTTCTGTTTTAAGAAATGATAAACTACCATTAAGAATAGTGCTATCTCTAGCTACACTCACTTTTTGTATTAGACAATTGAATGATTGTTGGTACTCTTTGGTATCCCATTTTGAGTTGTAATGGATCAGTCCGTAGCTTCCTCCCAACCAAATAGTGCCATCTGCATCGCTCCAAACACAATTTGTTTTACCATTATCTGGCAATCTTTTAAAAGGAGCATCATGAATGATAGTGCCTTTTTTGGTGATTGTGCAAATTAGTGATGAAGATGGTTTATTGGAGGTCATGAAATAAGTGCTGTCGTTTAATTGGGTTGTATAAAGCACTTTGTCTAATCGATCAGTCATTTCCTGACCAAAACCTGTCCAGGGAATGATTTTGTTACTCTTTATGTCGAATGTGTAAATTCCTTTACTCGTGCCAAGGAGAATATCCCCTTGGGGCGAGGTAAACATACCCCCACTTAACTCTTGGTTTAAATTTTCAGGTAAACTGTATGTAGTGGTATGGAAGGGTATTTTATCGGTGTCAATTTTAGCAATTCCTTCCCTTATATTCATCCAAATAGAACCATCGGGTGCTTCGGCTAACGATTCTATGGTAGTTTGTGGAATATCACATTCTTTTTTCCATTTTCCATTTTCATAGATCATTGATAAAGCCCTTACAGAGCTCGCTAGTAAAATTCTATTTGGTTTTTTGCGAGTTTGGTAAACAATAAAACCTTCACCAGGTCCTTGAAGAATGGTGATTAACTTTTCACCAGTCCATTCCTTTAACCCTTCGTCATCAGATATTAGAAGTCTTTCTTTGCCTTCGATGTTTATCGTAAACAAAAAGTAACAAGTCCCCACGAACTTTGGTAAACGATTCAGGCGATTGAGTGTATCCATGATAAATAGTCCGTTCGAGACAGCAACATATAAGTCACCTTTAAACCGTCTTATGTAGTGTAGGCTTGGTAATCCGTTTTCTTTGCTCCATACCTTAATATCCTGACCGTGCTCCATTTTGCTCATGGCTCCACCGCTGGTATAGTAATAGCCCAACCAAAAATTCTTTTGGTAATCAGTTGTTCCGCTGATTAGATCTATCCCTGAAAAGCTTGATGTACCTTTGTAGTTGAAGAGGATGTTTTGATCTTTATCTATAATGCTGGCTCCGCCCGGTATAACATCATGTATCAATAAACTATATTTGTTGTTAGAGGATGTTGATGCGTAAGCGTTGGATTGAAGTTTTTGACCTTTCGAATGTAGTAGGTATGGATACGGTGGTGTTTTACCTGTTCGATCATATAAAATCAACTCTTTCCATCCCAGCACATATTGGTTTGTAGAAAGAGCCAATGCGGTTTTAATGTCATCGCCTTTGAAGAAACTACCATTGGGAGCTAAAGAAACTTTCTTTTGATTCAGAATTACCAAGCCTTCGGGAGGATTGCAAACATACAGGGAATCACCTACGGTAAATCCATTCCTAATTTTATCTGAGAGGTGATATACGAAAAATGTTCGATCAGCTTTATCATATTCAAATACATCACTTGAGGATAAGAAGAAGACTTTATTTTTTGTAATGTGTATATAACGGAAGTATGTCAATACGATTGAATCGGGTAATAGTTTACTTAAATCTTCGAGTAGAATATTTCCCTCTTGATCTTTTTTTATATATCCAATCGTTCGATCGGTACCTACATAGACCGTATGGTTTTGTGGGTCGATGGCAACAGAAAGAATTGTTCCTGATAAAAGCTTCTTAAATTGAACTCCATCATACTCGATTAGTCCGCTTTCCCCAGCCATGAGCAAACTGCCCGATGGCGTAGGAACGACATCCCAAATGGAGTAAAGATCTTCGATATTAGCTGAGTAGTGCCGAATGAGTGGCGAATACTCTATTGTTTGACACGTGGAGGTGCTAAACAATAAACACAGTATGCAGCTTAATAGAATTTCTTTACTGTTGGTAAGGAGTGGTCTGTACATGAATAGTGAATTGCCGTTAAATCAATATCACTAATTTAATTAATCAATATGGATTGTCAAATTATGTCGCTATAGAGTAAAATAAAGTCTATTGAGAATCTTCTATAATTTGCATTAAATCCACCCTAGCTCCTTCACGGTCATGTCGCTTTCAACCGTGCCGGTATGCAAGGTGCCTTTCGGTTCGAAAAGGAGATTGAATACAATTTCTCCGTTGGTATGCGGGCGATGTTCTACGCCTTTGGGTACAATCAGTATTTCGCCTTCCTTCACCTCTACGGTTCGGCCATCGCGAAAGTCCATGAGTAGGGTGCCCTTAAACACCATAAACAATTCGTCTTCGTTTTCGTGGCTGTGCCACACAAAGTCGTCTTTGAGTTTGCATAGTTTCACGTATTGCCCGTTCAGTTCGCCAATAATATGAGGCGTCCACTGTTTTTCAAACAAGGAGAACTTTTGCATAATGTTAATGGAGTTGATTTCTGGCATGGTGGTGTATTTTAATCGTAAGTTATTGCTGTGTTCAATTAATCTGTGGTCCTCGAATTAATTTCTGCGACTCTAGGATTAGCTGTTTTTTTAAAGATCAAATGTGGTTTTAGTCGTGCTTCTCGATTTTATCTACGTCAAACAATATTTCATCATCTTTCTTAATATAAAATGAAGGCAAGAAAGTATAATTCTCACAGATGATTCTATATAAAAAAAGCTTTATCATTTTCTCAACTTCTTTGTCAGAAAACCCTGCCCTAAGAAAATTTTGGAGGAGCTTTTTATTCACAGTGGTATCGCTCGATAAATCAATATAAGTATTGTTAAGTATTATAAAAAGTCGGTGTTGAAAGCCGCATCTAAAGCGAACCGATTTTATTGCCTTCGGACTTAATTTCCAAACCCGCTTGGCATAAACCCCATTAAAAGTTGCCATATTTATAAATAGAGGTTCAATTACATGAATTTCTGATGGTGTACTATCTTTGTTTTTGCTATTGCTCAATTCTTTTGTGGGCAAGTTTTTTATGTTTGAGTTGCTTAAGTAATCAAACACTGATTTCTTGAGCATAGAATCTAATAAAGCTCCATACCTTTTGTTGATGAATATTTCCTCAGAATATGTGGCAATTGAATATTCAATGTCTCCTCTTACCAATTTTTGGCCATGAACGCAAATCGTCACAAATAATGTCAAGCTAAGAATTGTCCACCGTTTCACTTTATAATCACTTTTTATTTTTGTTTATAGATAACTCCAGTAGTAACTAAATTGATTTCTTGCAGGCTATTGAGTTTTCGTTTCAAATCTAAAGATAATAGATTGCATACGGGTTCGCATCCATAAGAATAGCACTTATTCAAATTCCCCCGAAAATACTCATTCAGGCTTTTCGCATCATTTTATCCAAATTTCGTCCTGCATTCCTGCGGCACCCGGGAAACACCGTGCAAAACCCTTGTCGTAACTCTGAGGCAGCCTTTTTCCACTTGACATTAGCCCCACGCAGATTGCAGCGACCCTTTTTCCACTTGACATTAGCCCCACGCAGATTGCAGCGACCCTTTGTCAACTGACAATTACCTTAGCGAAGTTGCAGCAAGTCAATGTCACCTGACATAGGCGTCATGTTGTTTGCATTGCCCTTATGTCAACAAGCATTGCCTTGCTGCCGATTGAAGTGCCCTTGTGCAAACTGACAATTGCCTATTGCAAAGCGCAAATGCCTTTTGTCAGTCAGCGACACCTTCTCGCAAAGGTGCGGCAAGCCAGCGAACGTGTGCAAAATCGTGCTGCAAAGCTTCGGCTTGAATTAGCCCCGTGGATTAGTTTTTTATGATTTTGAATAATTCAGATGCCAAAGCGCAGTGTGATTCGTATCGGGTAATAAAGACGTTTTCAAAAAACAAATGCTAATACACCCTATCAACTACGCCCGATCCGTAGATCTTTTTAGAAACCTCTTTGGTATTGCCTTTGTGCTTCAGTGAGCCACTACCAACCACCAGTGCTTCTAAGTTTCCGGTAACGTTCAACTCGCATGTACCCGATCCGCTCATCTTTACTTTTGCTTTTTCAAGTTCGCATAAGAAGGCGTTTATGTTTCCGCTGCCACTGATCACTACGTCATTCGTAGAAGCATAGCCTTTGAGCGCGATGGCTCCTGAGCCACTCACCTCGGTCTTTAAATAATTTCCTTTGATGTCTAAGTCAATCGAGCCATTGCCGGCCACACTTAGTGCAAGGTTATCGGAGGCAATCGAATTTTCAGAAATGATTTTACCATTGCCATTTACTTGTAGTTCGGAGATGTTTTTCATGCTCACCATCAACTTCATATTCGGCTTAAGCTTAATATCATCAATTTTTGCCCAAATACTTTTGTTGGGATTGTCGGGCTTGCGCTCCACATTAATCATTAAAACACCGTTTTCTACTTTGAAGGTGGAGAGTTCGAAGATTTCGGTAAGGGCCTCTACAGTTACCTCTTGCTTGTTGGTTTGCTTGAGATAAACCGTGTAGTTTGAGTTTACATAAATGCTTTTAAATTCGGGTAGATCGAGTGTTTTCTTGGTGGTTTGGCCCATAGATGATATGGAGAAAAGTACAATAAGGGCTGTTGTGAATAGGGCCGAGATGCGTAAACGATTCATGCTGGTTGGGGATTTGTTGTAAGGTAAAGTGGAAAACAAAATCAGCCCTGCCTTGTCGGTTTCGGTGAAGGAGCAAATCCACCGCCAAAGTGTGGCTGGGGTGGGTTGGAAGTAGCCTGCCCAAACTACTTTCACAAGCAGATGCATTAGCGGACTGAATAAAAATCTGCTTTTCTTGTAGATTGCAACTTGTATGGATTTTTGAACAACAAAAGGTATCGAATTAGATAGCATGGACACCGGTCGACCCAATTATTTGGAAGCAATTGTAGCTCGCTTAAATAAGAATTATGTTGGTTTGTTGCCTTGCACAATCGAAGAGGTTAATCAATTAGAGACTTCGTTACAAATCAAATTACCAGAGGCGTATCGCGAGTATCTATTGACTATGGGTAAGTATTCGGGGAAGATCAATGAAGGTACGGATTGCTTTTATGATGATTTAATTCGAATTCAAGCGTGGCCTAAGGAATTGCTGAAAGAGAATTCCATTCAAGATGAATTGCCTTCGGACGCTTTTATTTTTAGCATGCATCAAGGCTATGAGTTTTGGTATTTCAGAATTTCTGAAGGCGACAATCCTCCGGTCTATGGCTTTCACGAAGGTGAAGATGATCCCCAACTTTTGGTTGCGCAGTTTCCTACATTTACGGATTACATTTTAACTTTAATGGACGCCTTTAAGGTGCCTGAATAAAATGTATGAGAGTTTCTATTAGCCTTAGTATTTTGTTGTTTGCATTTGCAAGTTTGTCGTTGAACAAACCGCCAACAACAAGAGACTGCTTACCAGATCATCTTTTTGTAAGCTTTCAATTAAATGAATCCATTTCGTTAGATACCATTATGTTCGATCGATCGGGCTATTACTATGACGGAAAGAAGCTGATAAAATTAGATAGTCAACAAAAGGAGAGGTGGATAAAGCCATTTGTTAAAGCATTTCCTGCCAATTTATATGAGGCTCATTTTGTTTCAAAGCTATCACCCATTCATAATTTACAACCCATTATTATAAGCGTAGTTGGCACCGACTACCACACTTTGTGGCTATTGATGCTGAATAAAAATTGTGAAGCAGTCAGCATATTCTACTTGGAAGGTGAAAATTGTGAAGGCCCCATGGAAAATGATTCAACTGTGGTTTTTTGTCCTTTCAGAAGAAATCGAATGCAAGGTAACTCCTTGATAACTTATGAAACGCGAATATCTGAATATTTAACATCGGGCCACCGCGTAATCGATTCGCTCACTTTCGCCACCTCAATTAATAGAAGTGGCAGATTTGTAACAAAGCGATTAGACAGCATTCGGTTTTATAAGAAACCCACTCATTAGCCTGTTTAACCAACGTGCCTTCGTTTCTTAATGGCAAACCAAATTCAAATAATAAAACAACATCACCAATAGCCCTTGCAACAGCATGGTGCCATCTAAGTAGCCATGATGATAGAAAGGCTTATTGCGGATTCGCGGTGATTGGAGTAAGAAGAAAGTAATGATGGCTGTGATTAGCATGGGCATGAGAATCGACCAGTCTTGTTGCCATGAATAATGAAACAACACCATCACTGCGAATGCCAGCAACGCAACATACGACAAGCGTAGCGATCGATGTTCATTCAGAAGTATCGGTATTGTTTTTAAACTCGCCTGCCGGTCCGATTCGATGTCGCGGATGTCAAACGGTATCGCAATGGCCAGAATAAATAAAAACCGCTCTGAAAAAAGAAGCAACACATGCATGCGGTCGAAGTTTATTTCAGCATGCACTACGGGCAATAGAATCGTAACAGCCGCCCAAACAAAGGAAATCAGGAACAACTTCAGATAGGGCACTTCGCGCAACCGAAAAATATAACTTTTGCTTCGCGCGATAGGAATGGAATAGAACAAGGTAAGCAAAGCAATGGGAGCGAGGGTAAACAATACTTTTGTTTTAGCAATCCACAACACGATCACAAATGCTACTGTAGAAATTAAGACCAGTGTGTAAAATGCTTTTTGATTTTCGCGCACCCAGGCATGCTTATCCGAGTTGATCGCATCTTTCACCATCAACAATGTCACCAACCGATGCAGATTGTATTCAAAAAGTGTGGCAAAAAATATAATGAACAGATAAGGTCTCCATTGCGGCACTAATCCCAATTGAATTTGAGTTTGAACAGTAAGGAAAACTGCCGCTAATGAAATGTAAACATTTGAATGAATAAGTCCTTTGAGAAACTTCAAGATGAGCTGAGTTGTAATGAGTAAAGATAACGACAACAAGACGCATCAAGCAAGCGGTTTAAGCCTTGATGTATGTTTTGCGTTTCTCTTCGTTCTCTGCGGTTAATGGCATTCATCTCTTCCTTCACGTCTTATTTCCTAACCTAAAAGATACCGTCATGTTGTTTTGTCGCAAATCAACAAAAGCCATTGTGTCTACCATTTCGTAAGATCTGTCGATGGTTTTTTGGCTGCGAAATGTTTTTAATCACTTTCCCTTCATCACGCTATGAGATATTCAAAAACATCCGCAATATTGAACAAGTAATATGCGTTGGCCGATTTATAAACTACTCAATCACCTATGATATCTCATTTGTTGAAGCCGTTATCATTCTTTACGATTCTTCTAATTGCTTCACTGCTCTCGTGCAAAGACCAATCTGCTGATGCCATCACTACCACGACTACCGAAGACAAAAATTTTGCTGCCACCGATTGGACGACCGTCACACACAGCAATGATGTCGATCCCGATTACACGACTGTATTTCCGCAAGATAAAGTCAATACGCTCACAATTGCCATGACTGCAACTGACTGGAGTACCATACAAACCAATATGAAGGCACTCTTTGGCTAAGGCTTTGGCGAGCGTACGCAAAGTGGTGGAGGATTTCCATCACAAGAAACTGACTACGTAGCGGTATCGCTCAAGTTCAACGACAAAGAATGGTATAAAGTGGGCTTTCGATTGAAAGGCAATTCTTCCCTTTCGTCAACCTGGGGCTCCGGCATTTACAAACTTCCCTTTCGCCTCAACTTCGATAAGTTTGAAGACGACTATCCTCAAATTAAAAATCAGCGCTTTTACGGATTCAAAGAGTTTAGTTTGTCTCCGGGCTATGAAGACAACTCGCTCATTCGCGAAAAGGTAACGGCTGATATCTTTCGGATGGCGGGCATACCGGCAGCCCAAACTTCCTTTTATAAGATTTATATCGACTTCGGTAGTGGATCGAAATATTGTGGGATTTACACATTGACTGAAGTAGTGGATGATACGATGATCCAAACTCAGTTTGGGGAAGATAACGGGAACATCTATAAACCCGAATCCAACCTTCAATCATTCGTATCTACTCTTTTTGAAAAGAAGAATAACGAAACCGCCAATGATTTTAGTGATGTGCAGTCGTTTGTTACTACGCTCAACAGTAGTTTGCGCACCAGCAACCCAGCGCAGTGGCGCACCAACTTGGAGCAGCTATTCCACGCAGACCATTTTATAAAATGGCTGGCCGTCAATACCACTATTGTTAATTGGGATTCCTACGGAACGATGGCGCATAATTATTATTTGTACAACCATTCGGCCAACAAACTTACGTGGATACCCTGGGATCACAATGAGGCGCTGGCGAATCGGTCCGGCCCCGGAGGTTCCGCAGTCGCATTGTCGCTTTCCGGAGTGAGCAGTTCATGGCCATTGATTCGCTATATAGCCGATGATGCTACCTACTATGCAAAGTATAAAACCGATGTTCGCTCGTTTACGGATGATGTGTTCACTTCAGCAAAAATGGATGCCCTCTTTACAAAATACCATACGCTGATTTCTCCATACGTAATCGGACCTGAGGCAACTGAGCAAACAAAGTACACCCACTTAACCAGCACCAGTGCTTTTACGACTGAATTGGCTACGCTCAAACAACACGTCATTACGCGAAAACAGGCTGTGGATGCATTTGTGCCATAACAAAAAAATAGCTGTTAGGTCACAAATACGCTACTTCTTTTTCGTAAAGATGGTTCGAAACACGATGATAAAGACCAAAAGACCGAAGGCCATCGTGAATAAAATTCCAGGTGTGATTAATTTAACGGCATGCATGCAAGGAATGGTTAGAATTGAATTCTGACCTGAAATCTAACATCATTTTGGCTATTTCCCATGATTGTTTCGCCACCACTGCCAATTTCATCTTTTGAGAGATAACGCGTTTGTGACCAGCGTATCCAACAATTCATTTTTTTAGTGATGCGATATCTCAACATCAGCAAATTACGAATACCTTGCCCACTGTAAGCCGGAAATGAAAAAGCAAGCCATGTATCCGGTTCATAAATGTAAATCCGGTTGTCGTAGTCATCCGTATCAAATAGGGCATAGCGCGCGGTGACAGAGAAGCGTGCAGCATCAAATGTGGCATCTTGCATCAGCACCATCCCTTGCGTTGTTTTTCCATTGAATTGAAATGATGAAAATTGTACTCTGCTTTTCAATTGCAATTGGCGGGTAGCCACAAAATCGATTTGACTTGTGAAGCCTCTCCGCGTACCGGAAGAAACTTGATAAAGATTCGTGTCTTTCGTTTGGTTTCGGGATTTGATTTCTTCTTTCACTTGTACGAATAAAGTTACTTTGCGCGAGGCCTTATATTGGTAACGCAACAACCACTCACTCCCTTGCGATGGGCGATAGCTACGGTATTTCAACCACGGAAATTCAAAAAAATCCATATACCCTGCCAGACTACTGCGCTTTGAAAAGCGATATTGCCAACCCCAGTAGATACCACTTTCATTTTGTGGTAATGAATTTTCTGCCAGCGCATTCGTATAGAAACTATAATAGTCGCGTGCGTAATGGCGCGCCAAAATAGAAATGTCCAGTGCCGGGCTTACATTGGTAATAACGCCTGCCACGGCTCCCCAACCATGGCCGAGCGTATACGCTGTTTCACCAAAGAAAGTGGCGTTGGCATATATGGCGTTGAGGTAGGCTCCTACATTGGTATTTGTATTTCCTTGAAAGGCAAAGGAGTTGTAAAGCGTGGGGCTTCGCTCAAGCGATTTGTCAAATTGAGTATGATGTGCCATGATGCCTGCATCGATGAATTGATTTTTGAAGTTGATCATCAGAGCCGCATTTTTTTCTTGTAATGTATTTCGGTTGTTTAACTCATTCAGCGTGCGATGCAATCCGCTGTAATTAAAAGAAGAAACAGTAGCTAGCGATGAGTCTTGAGAAAGGTTTCCATCACGGGCGCGCGAAGAAAGGAACGTGTGAACTAAAATGTTCTTGTGCACCTGATAGGAGATGGCAGCTCCGCGCATATAACCACCTTCGTATTGCGAAGTATACGGAAGAAAGCCCACATTACTCCTTCGGATACTAGAAATGGTCTCCCCGTTCTTTCCAATTCCAAAAACAGAGCCCAGCATCAATCCTTGCCCAAACTGACATTGATAATCTCCGATGATGAGATTTTTGATTGCTCCTTTATTCTGCATCTGGGCATGTAATGAAATGTAGCCGAAACCATAGTACTGATTAGAAGGATTCCACGTGAACATTTCTCCCGCATCTTTTTTTGCTGTAAAGCCTAAACTAAAATCACCCGGACGGCTCACGCGAAAGCGAACCAACAAGTCTTCTGGAGTGCCCTGATAGCGGCTCCTCTCGGTGCTTGCGTTCGTATATCCTCTTTGTTTTTCCAGTGTTTGCGAATAGCGCATCACCAGGTAATTATTTTCTTCTGACAAGATGCGCTTCCACCAGGCGCGATAGCCGCCACGGGTTTGTTCATCAGATACACGCACCAACGGCACCAGTTTTAAAAAGTCTTCTTTGCGGATGGCTTCGATGGTTTGTAATTCATACACAGAATAAAAAGGACCTACCTTTTCGCGGTGTGCCAGCAGGGCATTCACTTGTGCAGGCGTTAGCACATACAGCGCTTTAAGTTGTTCGGCTGTGGCTGTATTTAAGTCGAGGGGGTGCGCCAGAAGTTGCAAATAGTTTTCGTACAGATCAGCATAGTTTAGATTATCGGATTGTGCAGCAAAGAGTTCATCGGCCCATTGAGCCGGATCGATCGCTTGGCGCGGATAATCTTGTGCTACGGCATACGCGCAGTACAAGATAAACCAGATCGATAGAATAGATTGTTTCACGGGTTGGCAGAGCGGGTGAGTTGAAAGGTAGCCGATGCCTGATGCGATGCGCCTAAGAGGAAATGATATCGAAGTGCGTAGTCGATGCTGAGCCGTTTACGTTTTCCACCGAGGCCAAAATAGAATGCGTTCGGTTGCAGTTGATACCCGGTGCGAATAAACAGTTTTTTATAAATGTCATATTCAAACCCCGTACGCCATGTGAGTGGATAGTGAAGATCTTTTTCCACCTCGGTAGTTGCCGTAATTTTGTTCGTGAACTGAAATCCAACACCCAGTACCATTCGAGTTGGTATTCGTTCTCCGCTGCCGTTGTTGAGGGATGATTGTGTGATATTGGAGATGTGGGCAGCCACCCGAAGCGCGGGCGTGAATTGAGTGATTCCACCAATGTCAATACTAATGGCTGAAAGTACACCAAAGCCATCCGCCCGATATTGATTAAAATTTACTTTAGCACCCAATGACGTGATACCAATACGATTAGCGATTCCAATCGAGATGATCTGTTCGTTATAGAGCGCATCGCCAAAGCGAAAGAAGCCAATCCCTGTGGTGAAAGAACGAAATGGCAATTGTAGATGAGCGGCCATTCGATTGGCGCCAATTAATTGCGGACTTGTTTCGTACGCAAAACCACACGATTGCTTTTGCTGGGCGAGTCCGGCTACATTGTTATACAAAGCCCACTCATCGCTCAGCGTAGCAGACGCTCCCGCCATCGCCATTTGCCGTGCGCCCATTTGCGTGATTACACTTTGTCCACAAGCTATTGCCGCAATGCCCATGAGGGAAATGCTTACCAGCAGTCTTTTCACTTGGTTAAAAATCGATTTTAGTTTAACCGGATCAGGTGGAGAGGCAATGATCGGCACTCGGCTGGGGAAGCCGTTGTTCGAATATAATAGAAAGTTTAAAATTCCTTTTTGATGTTAAAGAAAAATCCGTTGGCGCCTTCTTTGGTGAAAGCATATTCAAATCGAAACACCACATCGTAAGGGGCTACTACATCCAGACCACCACCATAGCCGGCCAGCAAGGTGTTGCTCAATCGATTATTTAAAAAGGCAGGGCTCTCTTGGTAATAGGCATAGTTTTCTGCATAGCCGACATCAACAAATCCTTTGATATAAATAGAAAGAGGAATATGCCGGAACTGCTCTAAGGGCATATTTTCATATCGCCACACCCTTGAAAAGATTTTTTTCTTCAGCGTGGTTTTGTTGACAAAAAATTTAGGTCCCTCGATTACGTAGATATCATGTCCGCGCAAAATCTGACGCTGATACCCCATCGCACCGTATAAATTGTAGGGTTGATCAACAGGGTCGCTGATGTAAGCAGATGTAAAATTAGAAAAGAAGTAGTCTTTGCGGAGAGGAAGGTGATATGCATAGGTAAGGTTTACAATCCATTGACTGACATTACCCTCAAAGCCAAATCCATTGCGCTGCACGGTGGCTGAAAATTGATATCCTTTCAGCGGATACATCACCACGTCCCGATGTTCGGAACGAAATGAGTACGAAAGAATGCCATAGTTTTGTGTAAGCGAATTTCCACTGAAGTAGTTCGGATTCTTCCGAAGCACTGTATCTGTCACTTCAGTGTTTTTAAACCCCAGTGTGAGCACGTGCGTTTCGAAAAAAGATTTGCGGTACGTGTAGCTCACTTGGGCACCGAATGCAATGCGTAGGGGCTGACTGCCGCGCACAAACACCAACTTATGGTCTTCTGTGAGTGCAGCAATGTTTTTAGGATTGCTGTAATCAAGATTTAAAATCAAGCCTTGCTTTTGTTTTTTGTCCAGATAGGGAATGGTATAGCTTAGCTCAAAACGCTGACTAAATCCAAACTGTGCAATGAAACGCAGTGTTTCATTTCTTCCGCGAACATTGAATTGATCGAGGCGTAAACCAAAATTGACTCGTCCAAAATCGTGATTATAGTTCTGCCACCATTCCGTAAAGTTGCGATCGGACAATTCAAAAATGGGTGCGGGCCACGTATACCACCGCTCTTGTACATCTACCAACAAATCGATGGTAGTAGGAGTAATCTGTAGGCTGCGAATGGTGACCACGTTAAACAAGCGCAGATTATAAATTTTGCGTTGATCCCAAA
>JAJTHV010000039.1 GCA_021300095.1 Flammeovirgaceae bacterium
ATTTCAATACCATCCGATTGCATTTTGTTATGAATGATGGCGAGCTTTGTTTCAAAGTCCGGCTCTTGTAAATCGGCTGTCAGCCCCCATTTAAAGCGGGATAACAAACGTTCCTGAAAACCTTTCAGATCGCGAGGCGGGCAATCACTGGTCATGATAATCTGTTTGCCCGACTGATGTAATTGATTAAAGAGGTGGAAGAAAATTTCTTGCGTTTTTTCACGCCCGGCTAAAAATTGCACATCATCCAATATCAACAAGTCTACCTGCAAGTAGAAATTTTGAAATTCCTGCATTTTATGATTCTGCAGGGCATTTAAAAACTGACTGGTAAAATCATTTTGATCTACATATAAAACGATTTTCTCGGGTAGGTTCTTTTTAATCTCGTTGCCGATGGCTTGCACCAAGTGCGTTTTGCCTACTCCCACACCTCCGTATAACATCAGTGGGTTAAATGAAGTAGTTCCCGGTTTTTTCGCAACCGCCACACCGGCCGATCTCGCTAAACGGTTACAATCTCCTTCCACAAAATTATCAAATGAATAGTTGGGATTGAGGCGAGAATTAACCGTAAGTGGATTTAAGGCTTTGAAACTGAATGGCGAATATTCTTCATGGCCATTTACAGCCTGTGCGTTACTTTTCTTAAAACCGCTGCCATTGGGGTAGTTGACCAGCACCGGAGGGTTGGTTTGATTTCCGCTGTCTACGATCACCGAATATTCCAAACGGCCACCAGGGCCTAGAATTTGGTGAACTGCCTTTTTCAATACCGGAACATAGTGCTCTTCCAGCCATTCGTAAAAGAATTGCGAGGGAACTTGAATTGTCAGTACATCGCCTTCGGTGCGTAATGGGGTAATAGGTTTAAACCAGGTGTCAAAACTTTGATCGTCTACCTCTTGCTTGATAATTTCCAAACAATCATTCCAAACTGAGGTGGTGGCTACTTCCATTATTGAGTTCAAGAGTTTACAGTTTTTTGGCTTTTTTTTTAAAGCGGGAAACAAAGGTGTAAAAAAAATTGAAATTCAAAAGGGAGAAAAAATAAAAATCACTCTTGACTTTTAGAAAAGAATTTCAGTAATCAATTAGGGCTAAAATCAAGCAAAAAAGAATTGATAAAATGGAAACTTAGCCTCAACTTGAAAGCTCATTGCGTTCAATTTCGTGGAACATACTAATCAAAAGATCGTGGAACATTCTCATTCTTCTTTGTTTACTCAACAATCTGTTCGAAACTGGGAAGAGACAGCCCGGAAAGAATTAGAAGACGGGCAATCGTTGGAAAATTTAGTACAAACGAAAGAAGGTGTTCGAATCAAACCTTACTATACCACCAACGACCGTGTTTCGAAAGCGGCTTCGCCGCTGCCGGAATCAAAAGATGAATTTGGTGGTGCCCGCCACTGGGTAAATATGCCAAAAGTTTTAGTAGATGATGCGGAAAAGGCAAATCAAGAGGCTTTGCATCATTTACAGAACGGTGCAGACGGAATTCTTTTTGAAATCAAAAGCAACCGTATTGCGGTAGCGCAACTACTACAAAAAATTGAACTTCCTTATTGCAGCATTTTTTTCGCTATTCGTGCAGATCAACAGGAATTTATAACAGATTTCCGCATCTACGCAGAAGCGAAATATGAACAGACAAGTATAAAAGGAGGTATCTTTTGGAAGGATTCTACTCCCATCTCAACCGCTGCACAATTCAGGAAATGGTCTGCATTTAAAAGTTGCGGAACGGTAGCGCAGCCTGCCAATGATTTACCCGAAACAATTTACGATACACTTATAAAAGCTGCAGCACATTGCGAAGCTTTGCAACAGCATGGCTATAGCGCTGATGAAGCATGGAAGTCTATTGCGTTTTCAGTGGCCTTGGGCAATCATTTTTTTCTTTCCATCGTGCAATTGCGGGTGCTGCGCCAATTATGGCTGGGATTTGCCGCAACAAAAGAAGTAGCAGAGCATGTATTCATTCATGCCACATCTCCGGCATGGATTCATCCAAACTATCAGCTGCATGGAAATCTAATAAAAGAGACTTACGCAGCCATGGCCGGAATATTGGGTGGCTGTGATGGACTAACCGTTGAACCGGAAGATGCCGGACAATCCATGATGGTGCGCATGGCCCGAAACACCTCCTCAATCCTGCGCGAAGAATCATTCTTATCGCACGTTGCCGACCCTTTGGCAGGCTCTTATTTCATCGACTCGTTAACAGCGGATGTTGCCGAAACCGTCTGGAAAAAAATCATTCAAAATCATTCTACTGTAAGCCCCAACACTCCGACTGAAAATTCAGCTACGGCAGTAAGCAAAAGAAGCACATGGCTTACGCCTGAAAAAATTTCAGTTCCTCCTTCTTTCCAACATCACCAAAGCAAAACCCCATTAGCGGCTGATACACAAGCCGGATTACCTCCTTACCTTCGAGGTCCCTATGCTACGATGTACACCGTGCGACCGTGGACGATTCGTCAATATGCAGGTTTTTCAACTGCAAAAGATTCGAATGCTTTTTATCGTAAAAATTTAGCAGCCGGTCAAAAAGGCCTTTCGGTTGCTTTTGATTTGGCTACCCACCGGGGGTATGACTCCGATCATCCTCGCGTAAGCGGAGATGTAGGCAAAGCAGGCGTTGCTATCGATTCGGTTTTGGATATGAAAATTTTGTTCGATCAGATACCACTCGATAAGATGTCAGTGTCAATGACGATGAATGGAGCCGTTATCCCCATTCTTGCATTTTACATTGTTGCTGCGGAAGAACAAGGCGTGCGAACTCACCAATTGAGTGGCACTATTCAAAATGACATTTTGAAAGAGTTCATGGTAAGGAATACCTATATCTACCCTCCTGCGCAATCCATGCGCATTGTGGCAGATATTTTTTCGTATTGCTCGAAGTACATGCCCAAGTTCAACAGCATCAGCATCAGCGGTTATCATATGCACGAAGCCGGAGCTCCGGCTCACATAGAATTGGCTTACACGCTGGCCGATGGTTTGGAGTACATCCGAGCCGGAATTAAAGCTGGTATTGCGATCGATGATTTTGCGCCTCGCCTGTCTTTTTTCTGGGGCATTGGCATGAACTTCTTTATGGAAGTAGCCAAGATGCGTGCTGGTCGATTATTGTGGGCCAAAATGGTCAAACAATTTAATCCTACTAACCCCAAGTCTATGGCTTTACGCACCCATTGTCAGACCTCAGGATGGAGCTTAACAGAACAAGATCCATACAACAATGTGACCCGTACCTGCATTGAAGCATTGGCAGCAGCACTGGGTGGCACACAATCGCTGCACACCAATTCGTTGGATGAAGCCATTGCATTGCCAACGGATTTTTCGGCACGCATTGCACGCAACACACAATTATATTTGCAAAAAGAGACAGGAATCACGCAAGTAATAGATCCATTAGGTGGATCCTATTATGTAGAATATTTGACCGAAGAATTAGTTTATAAGGCATGGGCACTCATTGAAGAAGTCGAGAAGCTGGGTGGCATGACAAAAGCCATCGAAAGTGGTTTGCCCAAAATGCGTATTGAAGAGTCGGCAGCTGGCAAGCAGGCGCGTATTGATTCCGGGAAAGATGTGATCGTGGGTGTAAATAAATACCTGACCAATGAAAAACCTGATTTTGATATTTTAGATATCGATAACACTGCGGTCCGCCAAGAGCAGATAGAACGCTTAAATCTATTGAAGAAAGAAAGAAATACGGAAGCTGTCAACCATGCGTTGGTTCAGTTGGAAAATGCAGCTGCTACGGGGAATGGTAATTTGTTAGAGTTGGCAATTGTAGCTGCACGGGAGCGAGCCACCTTGGGCGAGATATCCTCTGCAATGGAAAAATCTTTCGGGCGATACAAAGCTACGATTCAATCTATTTCAGGTGTTTATTCCAGCGAAATGAACAATAAAAAAGAACTGATGGAAGTTCGTGGTTTAGCTGACCAATTTGCTGAATTGGATGGTCGTAGGCCACGCATTTTGATAGCAAAAATGGGGCAAGATGGGCACGACCGAGGTGCGAAAGTGATTGCTACTGCTTTCGCAGATTTAGGTTTTGATGTTGACATAGGGTCGCTCTTCCAAACTCCTCAGGAAGTAGCGCAACAGGCCGCGGAAAATGATGTGCATGTGGTAGGAGCATCGAGTTTAGCTGCCGGACACAAAACACTTGTGCCAGAATTAATCGAAGCATTAAAAGCTATTGGTCGCCCCGATATTCTTGTTGTTGCCGGTGGCGTAATTCCGCAAAAGGATTACGATTTTCTGTATCAACAAGGTGTTAGTGGCATTTTTGGCCCAGGGACGCCTGTAACTGAAGCTGCACGCACCATTTTACAGAAATTGATAGAAGGCTGAGCCTCCTGCTTCTGCATCACTTCAAGCGCGGCAAATGTCGTTCTTCATCACAAAAAAGCGTAATTTTATACTACTAAATACCTCCTTATGAAATCGGTTAATTTTTTAGTGTGCCTGTTGCTAATCGCTTCCCTTAGTCACGCTCAAAGCAAGTTGGACAAGGCTATCAAAGCGGTGGAAACAGCTTATGAACTAGGCGACTATGGCAAAGCCACCTCGATGTTAGAAAAATTCAAAAAGAAAAATTTCAAAAAACTGGGAGACAGCAATCCCTATTTGGTTAAATATCATCTACTGCATGCAAAAATGCATCTGGCCTCCGGACGATTTACCGAGTTTGAAACGAGTTTACAATCCGCTATTTCAAGCAGCTTGTTGATTAACAAAGAGAACAGTCAGAAGCATGGCATTCTTTTAATGAATGCGGCCGAGTTGTATGTACAAAATGGCTCGTATCGAGTGGCACGGAACTATTTAGCTGATTCGAAGAAAAATTTAGAGGCCAGTGCCACCTTTCAAGAAGGAACACGCGCACAATGGGAGGTGATCATGGCGGAAGCAATGACCGGACAGGGCTATTACAACAGTGCTTTGGAATTACTTCGGAAAAATGAAAAGTATTATGCTGGGCGCGCCATCAAGCAAGAGACATTTATAGATGATAAAGGTAATTTGAAAAGCAGAAAATTATCGGATGATGAGCTGAAAGTTCGACTGGAAGAATACGCGCGAATATTAACCGACATTGGTGATACCTACCGAAATCAAGGAAAATTTCTCAGTGCAGACTCCACGTTTGCCGTTACTACACGGTGGATTGATAAAAATTTAGGTGAATCAAACATCGCTTTCGCTAGAAACCAATTTTTACATTCCAATTTACTGGTAGAAAATGGGCTTAATCTCGATGACGAATTCCCAGCAGGAACTGGATACACAAAAGCATTGAATAATCTTTTAAAAGAACACAAAAATTCTCATTACCTGGCGGCTTTAATCTACGAGCAGCATTTGAAGCGTCTTTTAGCTCAAGATAACGTTTCCAAGTTTGCCAATACAAAGCTGGAATATGAAAAAATGATCAAGAGTAATTACAAGGAAGGGAGTATTTATCCGGTAAGACTTAAAGCGATTGAATTTGATTCTAAGTTAAGCAAAGACAAAACAAAGAATCTAGAAAAGGATGCGAATGCCTTGATAGCCAACACAAAAGCACTACCCAAAAACAACATTGTAACTGCAGACGTACTTGACTTTTTAACAGGCCTTGCACTTTACCAAAAGAATTATGCAAATGCTGAAAAGTATATAAAAACCATTATTGAAATTAAAGAAGACTTATTTGGCGCAGATGCTCCCGAAACACATCTGGCAAGAATCAAATTAGCTAACTATTACCTGGACTATTCCAACAACATTGATGAAGCCACAAAAATCTACACCAACAGTTATGAAAAAGTTGTTGCAAAGGAAATTGGAGCATGGCACAAAGATCATCTCGATATCCTTAACCATCTCGCGCATTTATATGAACTGACCGATCGATATACAGACGCAAATGACATTTTGGATAAAGCA
>JAJTHV010000040.1 GCA_021300095.1 Flammeovirgaceae bacterium
AACCCTTACCGAATTACCAAGAATGGTATCGATTGGGAGCGAATTGAAGCCGATGATCCGTGGTCATACATCGGCTATTGGGGCGATCATCAAATCATCTATTTACTAAAGTTCCTGGAGTTCTCCGAAAGCCATGCGCCCGGTAAACTTAGCAGTTATTTCGATGAAGATGTTTTTGTGTATGCGAATGTGCCGTATAAAATAAAGTCGTACGAAGACATCCTACGAAATCCGAAAGACACCATTGATTTTGATCGCGAACTTGACCACGCAATTGAAAAACGTTTTTCCTCGCTTGGTGCCGACAGTTCGCTCCTTCAAAATAAAAACAGTGTCATCCATCACGTCAACTTTATTGAAAAGATACTGGCTACCGTTCTAGCAAAGATTTCAAATTTTATTCCGGAAGGCGGCATTTGGATGAATACACAACGCCCGGAATGGAACGATGCAAATAATGCCTTAGTTGGAAATGGTGTTTCCATGGTAACGCTTTTTTACCTTCGCAGATTTTTGAAATTCTTCAATGAGATTCTGGAAAGAAGCACAACAAAGGAAGCCGCTATTTCCAATGAGTTGTATACTTTTTTTGAGAATTGTCGGGAAGCACTAGAAAAGAATAAGCACTTGCTGGCTGACAGCATTTCGAACAAAGATCGTAAAACGATCCTCGATGGTCTGGGCGCTGCAGGCAGCCAGTACCGCACACTGATTTACAATCAGTCGTTTAGCGACCAACGAAGTACATTGGCACTAAAAGACCTTATTGCATTTTCCAACCTTTGTCTGAGTTACTTAGAGCATTCCATTCGCGCCAACAAAAGAAGCGACAACTTATATCATTCGTATAATTTGATGACGATTGAAGGCAATGCGGAAATTTCTATCTCATATCTCAGCGAAATGCTCGAAGGACAAGTGGCTGCATTAAGTTCGGGTTACTTGAATTCAAATGATGTGCTTGCCACATTGGATGGTCTGAAATCAAGTGCTCTGTTTAGAGAAGATCAGTATAGTTATTTGTTGTATCCCAACAAAGATTTACCCGGCTTCTTAAAAAAGAACAATCTGCCGAAGGCGGACGTATCAAAGTCAAGCCTCTTGTCTCAGCTAATAAAAGAAGGTAATACCCAGATTATCGAACAGGATATAAATGGAGGATTTCATTTCAATGGAAATTTTAAAAATGCATCTGACCTTCAAAGTGCATTGAATAAATTGGAAGCCACCGCTTCTGCAAAAGAAGAAGTGCTGCGAATATTTGAAAGTCTATTTAATCACAAAGCATTCACCGGAAGATCAGGTACATTTTTTGGCTATGAAGGATTAGGTTCTATTTACTGGCACATGGTTTCAAAACTGCAGTTAGCTGTTTTGGAATGTTGCCGAAAAGCGATTCAAGATAAAGAAAGCGATACACTGGTTGTTAAGCTGCTGGAACATTACTATGAGATCAATGAAGGAATTGGTGTTCATAAATCTCCCAAGCTATATGGAGCTTTTCCGACCGATCCATACTCACACACTCCGGCCAACAAAGGTGCGCAACAGCCGGGCATGACGGGCCAAGTGAAAGAAGATATTATTTCACGTTTTGGTGAGTTAGGTGTATTCGTAAAAGACGGACAACTTTCTTTTGAACCTACTATACTGAGAAAGCCTGAGTTCCTGACGAAAAAACAATCCTTTCATTATATCGATGTGCAAGGCAAATCAATCGAATTGCCCTTGGAAGAAAAGTCATTGTGTTTTACGTATTGTCAGGTTCCAGTGGTATACAAACTGGCGAATGAAAATTCACTGGAAATAATTTCAAGTAATGGAATCTCCACATTTAAAAAATTGAATTTGGACACCACACTCAGTCAGAAAATATTCGGAAGAACCGGAGAGATCATTCGACTCGATGTTCATTTAAAACAAGAAAACTTAAGGTAGCACGGATGAATACAGAAATCAAAACCGGCCTCTCTATCGACCAGAAAGTGGAAGCACTGCTGGCAAAAATGACACTGGAAGAAAAAATCGGGCAGATGACGCAGGTGCGTCACTTTGACGACATCACATCAGAGGACATAAAAACCCACTTCATCGGGTCAATCATTCACACACAAGGTCCCACACCCGGTCAGGATGCAGCCGGTTGGCAGGATAAGTTTGTGCAGCTTCAGAAGATCGCATTGTCTACTCGCTTAGGCATTCCGATGTTCTTTGGTGTCGATGCGGTGCATGGACAAAATACGTATGCAGGCGCCACCATTTTTCCACACAACATCGGCTTGGGTGCGGCTAGAAATGCAAAGCTTGTAGAAAGAGCTGCCTCTATCACAGCGTTGGAAGCGCGAGCCACTGGATTTAATTGGGTGTTCTCTCCGTGCGTGGCAATCCCCTACAATGAAAAGTGGGGTCGCGTGTACGAAGCATTTTCGGAAAGTACGGAGATCACCACTTTGTTAGGTCAAGCTTCGGTTCTTGGTCATCAAGGCCCCGTGGGTCAATCGCCAGCTCTCATTGCAACCGCTAAACATTTTATTGGCGATGGCTCCACCGATTTTGGTGTGGAAGGTGGTAATACGACATTGAGTGAAGAAGAAGTTTTTGAGCGATTGCTTCCACCCTACCGCGCGGCAGTAGAAGCCGGAGTGGGATCGGTGATGGCTTCGTTCAATTCATTGAACGGTGTGCCTATGCACGCGCACCGCAAAATGATTACGGATGTACTCAAAGGTCAATTATAATTTGATGGCATAGTCGTTTCAGATTGGAAAGCCTATTCGCGCTTCGGTGGAAACGATGTGATCAATGCCGGAGTTGATGTGGTGATGGCCGTAGAAGGCGACTTTAACATGTATGTGGAAGGCGTACTGAACGGTGTATTGAGTGGAGTCATCTCGCAAGAAAGAATTGACGATGCCGTGCGCAGAGTATTGAAACAGAAGTTTCGAATAGGTTTGTTTGACAATCCTTTTCCGGATGTCACGCTCATCCCTAAAATCGGAATCCAGGCGCATCGTGATGTAGCACGGCAGGCAGTTCGTGAATCGCTTGTGTTACTCAAAAACGAGAACAACATTTTGCCATTAAAGAAAGATGCGAGAATTGTGGTAGTGGGCGAGTTCGGAAACAATTCGGGCTTGCAATCCGGAGGTTGGACAGTCAACTGGCAGGGCATGACAGAAAATTATGCGGGGGCTACTACCCTCTTAGAAGGTATCCGAAAAATTTCAGCACATGAAGTTTTATATGACCCTACAGGAGCTGCTGATTCGGATCAGGTAGGTGTGGCGGTGATTGTAGTAGGTGAAACTCCTTATGCGGAATTTATGGGCGACATCGGTGGTGTGATGAACAAATACCAACACACGCTTACAGAGGAACATCAAAAATTGATTGAGACCTACCATGTCAAAGGACTAAAAACAGTTGTCGTCCTCATTTCAGGGAGGCCGTTGGTCGTAACGAAACAACTGGAGCAAGCCGATGCATTTGTGGCAGCGTGGTTCCCGGGCTCAGAGGGCGATGGCATTGCTGAAGTATTGTTTGGTGATTCCGATTTCAAAGGTAAGCTACCGCATTCGTGGCCTGCATCCGTAGAAGATTATGAAGGGAAAAAATATGGTCCTAACTTCTGGGATCCTTCGACTAAACCCCTTTTTCCCTTTGGCTTTGGATTAACCTATCATTCATAAATTAAATAGACAAGAACATGAAGGCAGGCCGAAAGTCAATCTTACAATCCATTTGTCTGGGGTTGGCTTTCGTAATGAGCATTTCGTGCAACCCAAAACAAAAAACACAATCCGATAAACCCGTTAACCAAAAAACAGTGACAGCAAAAGATATTTTAGGAAATCCCAACTACCTGGCCATTTGTTATGAAGGCTACCGCGAAAAATCAAGAGAACAACAACCCACCATTGCCCAACTGCAGGAAGATCTGAAAATTCTATCGGCCATGGGAATCAAGATCGTGCGTACTTACAATGTTCAGTTGGCACATGCATCCAACTTATTGAAAGCCATTCACGAATTAAAACAGGCCGATCCAACATTTGAAATGTATGTGATGCTGGGCGCTTGGATTGATTGTAAAAATGCGTGGACCGATCAGGCACCAGATCATAACATCGAGAGTGATCAGAACGAAGGTGAAATTGGACGTGCTGTGGCGTTGGCGAATCAATATCCCGACATTGTGAAAATACTTGCTGTTGGAAATGAAGCGATGATACGATGGGCTGCTAGTTACTATGTGCAACCTTCCGTTATTTTGAAATGGGTCACTCACGTTCAGTCGTTGAAAGCATCTGGCAAACTGCCGAAGGACTTGTGGATCACCTGCTCCGATGATTTTACTTCGTGGGGTGGTGGTGATCCAAGCTATCATACGGAAGATCTGGAGAAAATAATCAAAGCTGTTGATTACATTTCCATGCACACCTATCCGTATCACAACACGCACTACAATCCGGATTTTTGGAGAGTACCTCATTCGGAGGCATCACTTTCTGAAATAGAAAAAACAGATGCTGCCATGATCCGCGCAAAAGATTTTGCAAAGACACAATACGAAGCAGTTGCTTCTTATGTCAAAAGTCTGGGTGTAAATAAACCCATTCACATTGGCGAAACCGGTTGGGCATCGATCTCAGATGGTTTTTACGGACGTGAAGGATCGCGTGCTACCGATGAATACAAACAAGGTAAGTTTTATCAATTAATGCGTGAATGGACCAATGAGGCTGGTATCTCCTGCTTCATGTTTGAAGCATTTGACGAGCAATGGAAAGATGCCGGAAATCCGAATGGTTCTGAAAATCATTTTGGATTATTTAAACTCAATGGAGAAGCAAAACATGCTTTGTGGCAACAAGTTGACCAAGGAGTATTTAAACACCTGAAGCGCGGAGGCAACCCGATTGTTAAAACTTACAGCGGAGACGAGAAAAAACTGTTGGAGGAGTTAATGTCTCCTCCTGCAAAATAAACGGAATGTAAAATCACGAACAGAAAATATTTCCATCCTAAAAACCAAACCAATGTCTACCTCTACTAATCAAGTGCCGATGGGTCAAAAGATCGCCTTCGGTGTCGGAATGTTGGCCAACCAAATGTTTCCGGCAGCATTAGGAATTTTTACTGTGATATTGGTAGAAAATCTAGGCTTTAGCGGATTGTTACTCGGATTAACCTACTTTATTCCGAAGTTCTATGATGCTTTGTTTGATTTGATAATGGGGTATGTGAGTGATAATACAAAATCCAAATGGGGCAGAAGGAGACAGTATGTATTAGCAGGTGCAGTTATTTTAGGATTCTCCTTTGCATTCATGTGGCAATTGTATGCTGAGAATGGAGTTACTTACAATTTTATTTACTTCTTAGTTGTGTCCTTAGTTTTTTATTCAGGTCTTACCATCTTTAGTATTCCGTATGTTGCCATGGGATACGAAATGAGTGATGATTTTCATGAACGAACCAGCATCATGGCCACCTCTCAACTCATTGGTCAATTAGCTTGGGTTATAGCTCCTTGGTTTTGGGTTATTATGGCAGACAAATCGTTATTTGTGTCAAGCGATGTAGCTGTAAGAACTTTATCAATATATGTTGCTATTGGTTGTGCCATCTTAGCGGCTATTCCCGCATTATTTATTCCTGGTAAATCTACACTCAACGAAAACTATAGCCCGATAGATTTAAAAGGAATCATGAATAGTTTTGGAGAAATCAAAGAAGGATTAAAAGCTTCCATTGAAATTAAACCTTTCCGAAAAATTTGTATTGCAACGTTTTTAATTTTTAATGCATTCCAAACAACAGCCGGTTTTTCTTACTTTATTATCAAGTATTATTTGTTCAAAGGAAATGAAGAAGGATTTGGATTATGGCCAACTTTGTTTGGTAGCGTAGGTGCTACCATCACTACATTATTAGTAATTCCTATTGTAGCGAGAATGTCAAAGGTAATGGGAAAGAAGAAAGCCTTTTTACTTTCTCAGGGCATTTCAGTATTTGGCTATGTTTTATTGTATATACTTTTTATTCCCGGTAAACCCTGGCTATTTCTTTTTGCCCTTCCATTATTTTCTTTTGGTATTGGCAGCTTGTTTACCTTAATGATGTCTATGACTTCTGATGTCATTGATATTGATGAATTAAATACGGGTAAAAGAAGAGAAGGAAGTTTAGGTGCTATCTATTGGTGGATGGTAAAGTTTGGAACGGCTGTAGCAGGCTTATTAAGTGGTTTAATTCTTTCATTGGTTGCTTTTAAATCGAATGCCCCAACTCAAACTGAAGAAACGATGTTTTGGTTACGAATCTTCTTTGTTGGCATTCCTATACTTGGTACGGTAACAGCTATCTGGGCAATGAGAGATTATGATGTAGACGAAACACGCGCGAATGAAATCCGCGCACAATTGAACGAGCGCCATGCTGCCAAAACCAAAAAATCATCATCGTATTATCAAAAAGAAAAATTCCTGTCTCTTGATAAGGTACCGGCATTAGCCACCGACTTAAATTTTACCTCCCTCGCTCCTGCCGAAGTGAAACAACTATTCACTAAAACAATTAACCGTGGGCTTCATGGAATTTGTTTCAGTCCTTATTTGGAAGGTCAGAATATTGGCGATGGATTGTCAGAAGAACAGATTCAAAGACGGATGGCGATTGTGTCTCCGCATACCAAATGGGTGCGCTCTTTCTCTTGTACCGAAGGCAATGAATTTATTCCAAAAGCCGCTCATGAAAAAGGATTGAAGACAATGGTGGGCGCATGGATTGACACAAACAAAGCGAAAAACGAAGAAGAGATAAAGGGACTTATCAGCTTGGCGCAGAAAGGATATGTGGATATTGCCGTGGTTGGAAATGAAGTGCTCCTGCGCAATGATTTAACCAAACAGGAATTGATCCACTACATCCGGCAAGTGAAGAAAGCGTTGCCAAATATTCCTGTGGGATATGTGGATGCGTATTTTCAATTTAAGGAACATTCGGACTTAGTAGATGCCTGCGATGTGATTCTGGCGAACTGTTATCCTTTCTGGGAAGGATGTGCTATTGATCAGGCTTCAGGTTATCTGAAACAGATGTACACGGTTACTAAAGAAGCAGCAAAGGGGAAAAAAGTAATTATTGCAGAAACCGGTTGGCCCGATCAAGGTACAGGCAACGCACAAGCACAACCCTCCGAAGAAAATGCCATGCGTTATTTCATCAATAGTCAAAATTGGGCGCAACACGAAAATATTGAAACATTCTACTTCTCTTCGTTTGACGAATCTTGGAAAGTGCGTCACGAAGGTGATGTAGGACAAGCGTGGGGATTGTGGAATAAAAATGAACAACTCAAATACAACTAATTATGTCGTTAAAAGTAGAAAAGAAATTATCGCTGGCGGGTGTTTCGTATGAAGGTGTCACCCCCGAATCGTTGCGTGCATTGTTTTTGAAAGTGTTGAATGCAGGTATGTACGGCATTGGCTTCAGTGCGTATGAGGAAGGACAAAAACCGGGTGATATACTGACGGAGAAACAGATTAAAAGACGACTCGAAATAATTAAGCCCTATACGCAATGGGTACGCTCCTTCTCGTGCACGGAAGGAAACGAACTGATTCCAAAAATCGCCAAAGAGATGGGCATGAAAACATTGGTAGGTGCGTGGCTAGGCGATGACGACAAAATCAACCAACAGGAAGTAGAAAACCTGATCAAAATTGCCAAAGAAGGTTATGTGGACATTGCTGCCGTGGGAAATGAGGTGATGCTACGCGGTGATTTGACCGAAGATGAATTGATTGCATTTATTGATCGCGTCAAACAAGCCATTCCCGGTATTCCGGTAGGTTATGTCGATGCCTATTTTGAATTTGATGTCAAGCCGAGAATAACCGCAGCTTGCGATGTCATACTCGCGAATTGTTATCCGTACTGGGAAGGTTGTCACATTGATTATTCGTTGTTGTACATGAAAGAAATGTATAATAAAGCTAAGCGCGCTGCGAATGGAAAGCCGGTGATTATCAGCGAAACCGGTTGGCCCAGTCAGGGAACCAATTTTGGTGCCGCTATGCCTTCCGATGAAAATTTCATGAAGTATTTTATCAACACCCAAAAGTGGTCGAAAGAGGACAATATTGATATTTTCTATTTCTCATCTTTCGATGAATCATGGAAAGTAGGTGCTGAAGGCGATGTTGGTGCGTATTGGGGAATTTGGGATAAGGATGAGAAGATGAAGTATTAAGCCTTGTTACTTTGGGATGTTTGTTAGCGATAACAAGTATTTTGATATTACATGATTTGACGAATGAAAATAATTACCTCTGTCGTTTTTCTGATTTCATGTATATTTTGCTGTCATGCACAAATAAAGTTTGAGATAGCGATCTACCAAAATACAGATTTGTTTGAAACTAATTATAACCAGAATCGTCCCAATGAGCAATTGGAGAATGTAGCCAATTTCACTAGATTCAGTTTAGCCTTGAATATAAGAGCAAAAGGTAATCTGATACATGAACTCGAATTCTTCATTCCAGAAATCTCAAAACCACTCGAGTGTATTTCACTTCCATTAAGCTATCAGTTTCAAAGAGGTTTAACCTTCGAAGGTCTTGGAAGTTCATACTCGTTGAGGTATGAATTGAGAAAAAAAGTCATGAATTTATCGGATAGATTTACTTTTAATGTTGGACTCGGTGTAAATCCCTATTATGTATTCATTGAATATATTCCTAATGTGGAGACAACCTATTACAGTTGGAATAAGCTCTACGGATTCTCATTGAATATAAATCCGAGGTTACAGTATAAACTAAATAATAGGTTTATCCTTGAATTTAGCATCCCTTTAAAATTTTATGATTTCCGTAAAGAACAATATCATGTGAGCAACCCATCGATACCAATCTCATACCAAACAATAGACTCCAATAATAGAAGTATCTTTTTTGAAAACGCGTACACTTTCCGACTGGGGCTTTCATATCTGATAAATTAATGAAAGCATTAAAAAAGTAAGTCCCTATTGGTTATTTTTTTGTTTAATTTTAAAGCAGTCATTTTTTAGGTAAGTAAGCTAAAATAACCTTTAATAATTCGAATCACCCACTTAAATCAATACCCGTGAGAATTTTTTACTTTTTTGGTTTAATGCTCCTTACAACAGCGGCACTAGCGCAGTCAGGAGAATACACTTTGGTGTGGTCCGATGAATTTTCTGGGAATGGTGCGGTGGCATCTGATTTATGGTTTCATCAAACACAACTACCGGCTGGCGGCAGTTGGTACAATAATGAACAGCA
>JAJTHV010000109.1 GCA_021300095.1 Flammeovirgaceae bacterium
ATGCCTCAAACAGGGACTATCAATCGTTTTTCATTCGAGAAGTAACTTTCAATCAAGTTGATTGCCTCATAAAAACCGATACCATCATTCAGTTATCTGCGCAATTCAATGGCACTCTGTCTGCTGTTTCATTGGCATTCACAGAAGCCGCAGTAGTCCAATATCAAGTGAAAGCGGCCGATATGCTGGTAACGAATGTAGTGTTACACCGAGAAGAAGGAATGTATGGCGGCAGCATAGCGCGACTTCATATTCAGACAGAAAAAAACCGCATTGAAGTTGATTCTGCTTTATTGATTCCCAACTTTGGTAAGTTTGAATTTGCGCATCGGCTTGGCAAGCAGACGGACCGGATCACATTGATTGTACCAAAGCTCACGCTGGAGGGTGTTAACTTCAACACATTGGCTGATAGTATGATCATTATATCGAAGATAAAAATCGATTCCTTTAACATTGTCGCATTCCGCGATAAACGAGTGCCTTCACGCGATGAAACCTATGTGCCTTTGCCGATGGAAAGTTTTTTGGCTTTTCCGTACCAAGTTCAAATTGACTCGGTGGTGATTAACCACTCCATGGTGACAGTCGAAGAAATACCAGAAGATCGATCAATTAGCAGTCGCATTACCTTTGAAGACATTCATGCTACACTTACCCACTTTTACAATCGCCCTACTGCGGACAACTTAAAACCCGCGCTGCTGCACGCTACAGGCTTGCTGATGGGAGAGGGGCAAATCGATGCGCAATTTACTCTTCCATTGGAAAGGAATTCCACATACAACACCACCGGATCCGTTAAAAAGCTGTATTTCTCAAAACTCAATCCGGCTCTGGAACCGCTAGCTAACATACGCATGGAGTCAGGATATTTAAATGAGCTAACATTCAACTTCAACTACAGTGATCTGATTTCTACTGGTATTTTAGAAATTGACTATCAAGATTTACAACTGACAGCTCTTGGAAAAGATCATCATTCTGCCAATGAAGTGAGAACCTGGTTGCTGAATGCATTTGTGAAAAATGATCGTAATCATTCATTGGCGTCCGCCAAACATCAGGGTGATATCAACATTCCACGCGATCGGCAGCGATTCATTTTTAATATCTGGTGGAAATCCATCCGCGATGGATTGAAATCTATTGTGATGCGAACCGGAAAGATTACCAAGAGAAAGTCGTTGAAAAATGAAGTAAAGTAGTGGAATAATTTCCGCACTTTGTTGACAACAGCGCCATCTCTTTCTTCGAAAGGACAGTAGAAAAGCAGTTTATGCGTGTTTTTAGTCATGGTATGATTCTTTCTGTGGATAGATAAAAACACATTGTATATGAATAGCACTACACCAACAAATCGTTTCGCTCCCTTGCACATGAATCATCAACTTTCAAAATCTACTGTTAGAATTGGTCCGGATCAGGAAGAGGATTTGGGAGAAGATGAAAATGGAAATCTTCTGCAGAGCGAAGAAGAAAGGCAAGAAGAAGAGGAACAACAACAACTCGAACAAGAAGAACGTGACCGCGAGATAGAGCGCACGTATGATGATGAGGATGAAAGTGACAAAAAAGACTGGGCGCGGTTTTAAGGGAATCAGATCGAAATACGGCACTGCAAGAAATAAACAGACGATAATCTTGAATGCATGCTGTTAATCACTGGGCATTCACTACCTTCAATGCATCCGGTTGGAAACAACATGCAGCAACGCTGTATATTTTGCCATGCCTAGGTGACATAAACTCGCATGACCAAAACCATTCAAATATTGCTGGCAGATGATGATGAAGATGATTGTTTCTTGTTTACGGCCGCGCTGAATGAAATTAAGGTTCCTGTGCAACTCATTACTGTTCGCAATGGTGAGCAATTATTACAACTGCTCGATCAGTGCGATTCGCTCCCGCAAGTGCTCTTTCTGGATTTAAACATGCCCCGGAAAAACGGCTGGGAGTGTTTGAAGGAAATAAAGCAAAACGAAAAATTCAAAAAATTGAATGTGGTGATCTTTTCTACTTCTTTTCAACAAGAGATGGCCGACCGCCTTCACGATAGTGGCGCCATGCACTACATCCGAAAACCCAGTGACTTTGTCCGGTTAAAAGAAGTGCTAATGCAGGTGCTGCTGATCATCGCAAATGAAATAGAGCCGCCCGTGACACTAAATGTCAATCGATCTACGCCACTCTCTTACATCCTTTCTCGCTAATCATCTTGAAAATGAAACCTGCCAGCGACAAAGTGCTTTCAGCCAACATCTTTCCCGTTGTGGGCATTGGAGCATCTGCCGGAGGGCTCGAAGCGTTTAAAAAATTGTTGAAGTCCATTCCGGAAGATTCAGGTATGGCGTATGTATTGGTGCAACACTTAGATCCCAAACATGAAAGCCTGTTGCCTGACTTATTACAAAAGGTAACAAACTTGCCAGTGCAGGAAATAACGCACGATATGAAGGTGGAGCCCAACCACATTTACGTGATACCCAGCAACAAAATGATGGTGGCCAACGATGGCGTGTTGGAGTTAATCGATCGCACGACCAACGATAAGAATGAGCGCAACTTACCCATTGATCTCTTCTTTCATTCATTGGCAGAAGTACATCAAAGTCATTCCATTGGCGTGGTGCTTTCTGGTACCGCCTCTGATGGCACCTTTGGTTTGAAAGCCATCAAAGATCATGGCGGGATCACCTTTGCACAAGATGAAAAATCAGCCGCGTATGATGGAATGCCCAACAGTGCGGTGCAG
>JAJTHV010000330.1 GCA_021300095.1 Flammeovirgaceae bacterium
GGGTGGCCGGAATACATGTGCAACGTTTGGCGATCATTCATAGTCGCCAGATACTTCATCGTCAATAAATACTGCGCCCAATTTTGAAAGACAGCACCGTTCCCACCATAGGTAATCAATTCATGCGGATGCTGCGCTACGGCCGGATCAAGATTGTTTTGAATCATCAACTGAATAGCAGCAGCTTGAACTGACTGGTGAGGATATTCCTGAATGGTCCTCGCTTTCATTTCATACTCCGGACGAAAGCGATGCATGTAAATGCGTCCGAACGATTGCAACTCCTGATAAAACTCCGGTGCCAGTATCTCATGATGACGCGGATGAAAATAACGAAGCGCATTGTGCAGCGCCAGCCGCTTTTCTTCCGTGGTTAATATGTCTTTGCGTTTGGGGGCGTGACTAACCGAAGAATCGTATGGTTTAGCCGGAGGGAGTTCTTCGGGAATGCCTCGTAAAATGTGTTCTTGAAAGGAGATCATGCCCAAAGATAAGTCAGTTAGCAAGCATTTCAAACGGTTGAACCAGTTACTCCTGCCCTACCCAGAAATGATGAGGCTCAAAATTGGTTTTGGTAAATTGATACGCAATGTCAAAAATCTCTTGCGCCTTGCCGATATCAAAGCTACCGTATTTCGACAATTGCGGTGGCTCGATGAACACATCGCAAAGCCCTTTGCTCACAATCGTATTGGCATTGATAGCCATCAATAAACTGCGCTCAATCACGGTGCGTAAACTATTCGGGTCAAAGTCCTGACTGATCTGATTACAATGCAAGCCCACCACCTTATCGCATTTATCTTTGATGGGGCGCACGGGCAAATTATCGAACAATCCCCCATCAACATACAAACCCCCATTAAAAGACATGGGGTTGAACACGGCAGGAATACTACATGAGCTAAGGATAGCAGGAATCAATTCACCTTCATCAAAGTACTCAATTCTCCCTTTGCGAATTTCAGTGGCCGCGACTGTTAATGGTAATTTTAATTTTTCAAATCGGTTTTCGGGCATGTGCTTCAACAACAATTCCTGCAGACCGTCCATGCGCAATAATCCAGCCCACGTCCAGGCAGGGCGCACCGATTTGAAAATGCTAAGTGTCTTAATGATTGAAAAGATTTCATCGGGCTTGTATCCATAGGCATACAGCGAACCGACAATCGAACCGGCACTGGTGCCCGACACCACATCAAAGCGCACATTCATTTCTTCGAGTGCTTTCAATACACCAATGTGTGCCACACCCCGCGCTCCACCACCTGATAATACTAATCCTAATTTCATAGCTTCTCTTATTTATCTCTTTCCGTTGTTACACTATTTCCTGTAAAGAAAAGGTACGATCCAACCTCACCCCTTTCTCGGTATGTTTTACTGTGCAGCATTCATGATACGGATCGTGTTCTAAGAAAAGTATGTATTGGTTCGTAGCTGCATCGTCTAAGAATACCGCCTTCTCTTCCATGGTAAGCAACGGCCTTGTATCGTAGCCCATGACATACGGCAACGGAACATGCGATGAAGAAGGCAGCAGATCAGCCATGAAACAAATGGTTTTATCCTTGTATTTGATTTTGGGAATCATCATTTGATCCGTATGTCCTGATGCTACAAAAACATCCATTTGTGAAAATGGCGATGACGATGTATTCACAAATTTCAACTGACCGCTTTCCTGCATCGGCAGAATGTTCTCTTTGAGAAAACTGGCTTTCTCCCGTGCGTTCGGTTGAGTGGCCCATTGCCAGTGCGCTTCATTGCTCCAGTAGGTTGCATTTGGAAAAGTAAGTCTCAATTGGTCTCCCACTCGTTTCACACCACCCCCGCAATGTTCGAAGTGCAAGTGTGTCAAAAACATATCGGTGATATCGCTTTCGCTGAACCCTGCCTTGCGGATGGAATCGATTAGTTCGCCATCGCCATGCAAATCGTAATGGCTTAAAAACTTCTCGTCCTGCTTCGTGCCAATGCCATTGTCAATTAAAATTAAACGGTTGCCATCTTCGATCAACAAACAGCGCATGGCCCATGAACAAAGGTTGTTTTCATCCGAAGGATTGGTCTTCTTCCAAATGGATTTCGGTACGACACCAAACATAGCGCCTCCATCCAATTTAAAATAGCCGGTGTCAATTACATGAAGTTGCATCGTCTTACTTGTTTACCAATAAAAAAACCGCTCGGAAGCGGTTCAATTTTGTTTTACTCTCCGGTTACTCTTTCACTACTCCCATCGCTGAGAATTTATCAATGCGCTGATCAATGCGTTCTTGTGGAGTAAGTTTATTTAGTTCCTGAAAGTTATTCAAAATCACTTTCTTCAACTCTTCACTCATTACTTTCAAATCTGTATGAGCCCCACCCAGCGGTTCTTTCACGATTCCATCGATCAACTTGTTTTTCAACATGTCGTTGGAGGTCAGCTATAATACTTCAGCTGCTTGCTCTTTGTAATCCCAGCTACGCCATAAAATGGACGAACAAGATTCAGGTGAAATCACCGAATACCAGGTATTCTCTAACATTAACACGCGATCACCAATGGCAATACCCAATGCACCTCCGGAAGCTCCTTCGCCTATGATGATACAAATCACCGGCACTTTGAGCATGAA
>JAJTHV010000455.1 GCA_021300095.1 Flammeovirgaceae bacterium
TACGTTACCGGATGATTTCAGAATCAATTCGAGCATCCGAAAGCGAATCCTTCAAGATGCGTTTAAAGATCTATTGCCTACTCAACTTTATAACCGTCCTAAGAAAGGGTTTGAAGTTCCATTGTTGAAATGGTTCCGAAATGAAATGAAATCACTGATTGTAGATGATTTATTGTCAGAGAAATTCATTACTGACCAAGGCATTTTTAATTACCCAGAGGTCGCCAAACTAAAAGCACAACTTTTCTCTTCCAATCCGGGTGATATTCATGCCCGCATTTGGGGACTCATTGTTTTTCAATGGTGGTGGAAGAAGACCATGATGAGTAGTAAGTAACCTCTTGTAGTAATGAAGTATAGACACATTTACAAACTAGGCTCCGTAGGAGCATCCTGCTTATAGACAGTAGCTCAGTGTAATCATGGCTCCGTTAGGAGCCTCCTAACGCAGAAAACATCTTTGGTAAAAAATCATTAGGTGACTCCTATGGAGTCGAAAACAAACGCACAACCTTATTCTATAAACTGGTCGCCCCGATGGGGCCGAATGAACGTGTTTAAATTTGAGATTCTCTATGAAAGAGAAACACGAAACTTGTAATTTGCATTACTTACTTACCGAAGCGAATCAACATACAAATCTTCAACTTTCTTTCGTGCCCAAGGTGTCTTTCGTAAAAACACTAAGCTCGATTTTATGCTCGGATCGAAATTGAAACAATTGATCGGAATGATGCGCCCTAGATCCTCCCAGCCATACAATTCTACCAAATGATTCAAAATCATCTCCAGCGTTTTGCCATGCAATGGATTATTCGGTTGACTCTCCATAACGTTACAGATAGTTCAATACATCAGTAATTTTCTCCAGTTCTTTAAAGTGTACATGCTCCACCGCATGTTCAACTTTCTCATGCCCCCACGTGATATGGTAGGGAATATGAAATCCATAACCGCCCAACTCCAACACCGGCAACACATCTGATTTTAATGAATTGCCGATCATCAGAAATTGATTCGGTGATATATCCGAATGACGAATTAATTTTTGGTAATCTCCAACTCCCTTCTCTGACATGATTTCGACATGATGAAAGTAATGTTCGAGTCCGGATTTTTTCAGTTTACGCTCCTGATCCAACAGATCGCCTTTGGTAGCTACCACCAATCGGTATTTATTTTTCAGCAGACTGAGCACTTCATCCACACCGCCCATTTTCTCCACAGGCTTGTCGAGCATTTCTTTTCCCAGTTGAATGATACGATCAATCAGATTCACGCGGATCGTTCCATCCGAAATACGAATAGCTGTTTCAATCATCGACAGCATAAACGACTTGATACCGTATCCATACAATGAAACATTGGCGATTTCGGTTTTGAGCAATTCACGTTCCGTAGAATGTTGCGGAAGATAATCTTCTAACAGTTCACAAAAAGCAGTTTCTACTTCTTGAAAATAGTTCTCATTATGCCACAAAGTATCATCGGCATCAAACGCAATCACTTTTACTTCTGATAGCTTCATTCTGATTTCTATAAACAAATGTACGAGGCGTCTGACCGCTCGAAGCGGTCTGACGCCTAATAAAAAAATCTACTTTCTAGCTTCGTCCAATTCGCGTGTTAACGTCTTCACAATCTCAGCCATCGGGCGAATGCTGGTCACGTGTTCAATCGCTGGTCCTGCGCACCAAACTGTTTTGTACGTAGCACCAAATGCGGCTTTCTCCACCGCCTTCATTCCGCGGAAAGCGATAATCATTTTTGCGTATTTCTTCAGCGTTTTGTTATTGTTCAATATCCACTCCAACCAATTTGCCTTGGTGCCGAGTTGCTGCACATAGGGAGTATTGATCACCGTCAGCGCGCTGCCGGATAACTTGGTAGTTCGAACAATATCTTTCTCACCATATTCAATCATCGCTTGTTTGTATTCCGGAGAAATCGGAGCTTCATCACAGGCAATAAAAATAGTGCCTACTGAAACACCTGCTGCGCCCCAATCCATCACTTGTTTAATATCTGCACCTTTTGCAATACCACCTGCCGAAATAATGGGCAGACTGCAATTCTCTTTGAGTTGACGAATCAAATCTTGTGGCGCAATGTTTCCGGCATGTCCACCAGCATGTGAGTTAACCGCTATCACTGCATCCGCACCCATTTCCTCCACCTTTTTAGTGTAAGCCAAATCCACTACATCGCAAAACACTTTTATGCCAAGCGGCTTGCAGCGCTCAATCACTTCGCGTGGGCTGCCCAGTGATGTAATAATATAATTCACTTTTAAATCAAGTAGCGTTTCCAGTTGACCTTTGTATTTCGGATTTGATTTGTTGACAATCAAATTCACACCAAATGGTTTGTTAGTAGCTGTTTTGATTTCTTCGATTGCCTGCCGCAATTCTGCATCCGTCCGATAATTCAATGCCGGAAAAGCGGCCGTCACTCCGTTGGCCAATGCTGCTTTGATCATCTTGGTATTCGAGATCAAAAACATAGGTGCGACAATAATCGGGTAATCGATACCCAACATCTGATCAATGGTTTGCTGGCTCATGGCGAATTATTTTGAAGGCTTAAGCTAGCCAAATAATTGGTGGCTCGCAATCGGGTATAAAAAAAGCCGGACATAACATCCGGCTTTTCGATTTAGGTTTGGAAAGCTTAAACGTATTGGTTCAGCATGACCGGCATCACCAACATCAAAATATCTTCTGCTTTGTCTTTCTCTGCAGGTGTGATTACACCGGCTTTATTCGGAGCAGACATGTTTAATTTAATTTGATCAGCAGTAGCGTTGCTCAGCATCTCCACTAAAAACTTCGCATTGAAGCCAATCTCAATGTCTTCACCTTCGTGTTCGCAAGAAAGGCGCTCGTTTGCTTCGTTCGAGAAATCTAAATCTTCAGCAGAAATCTGCAACTCACTTCCAGTGATTTTCAAACGAACCTGATGCGTTGTTTTGTTCGCATAGATAGAAATACGCTTCAATGAACTCAACAAGTCCGTGCGGCTAATGGTCATCTTGATTGGATTCGATGTAGGGATTACGTTTTCGTAATCCGGGAAACGCTCATCGATCAAACGGCAGATCATTCGGATGTTGCCGAATTTGAAGAAAGCATTCGCCATGTTAAAGTCGATGCTCACATCGGTGTTTTCAGAAGGCAATGTTGCTTTCAATAAATTCAACGCTTTGCGCGGAATGATTATGGCGTTGCCATTGTCTGATTTAATATCTGATCTGCGGTAGCGCACTAAACGGTGACCGTCTGTAGCTACGAATGTGGTATTCTTTTCACCCAGGTTTACATAAACACCTGTCATGGCAGGGCGCAACTCATCGCTGCTGGTAGCAAAGATGGTATTGTTCACCGCTTTCGCTAACACTTCAGATGAAATCAAAGCAGAGAAGTCGTTAGAAACTGCTGGTACTTTCGGGAAATCGGTAGCGTTTTCTCCGGCCAGTTTATAGCGACCATTATCGGAACTGATCTCGATACTATAGGTTGCTGCATCAATGGAAAAAGTAACAGGTTGATCAGGCAGGTTTTTCAGCGTATCCAACAAAATCCGGGCTGGCACGGCAATGCTTCCTTTCTCCTTTGATTCCACTGTAATCTCGGTGATCATGGAAGTTTGCAAGTCGGAGGCCGTAACCGTCAGATTGCTCTTATCTATTTCAAAAAGGAAGTTTTCAAGAATTGGAACTACCGGGTTGGTAGTGATTACGCCATTAATGTTAGAAAGCTGCTTGAGCAGGTAACTAGAATTGACAATAAACTTCATCAGTATCAGTGGTTTGATTTATAACGGACGGTAAAGTTATAAAGAAAAACCAATCCTGAAAACGAGTATCTCAAATAAGGCTGCCGGACAGTTTACCCGCCCGGAAGCCTTTTTTTACCGCCTTTTGAATGCCCTGATGGATTCTGCTCAATTAATGAGGTAA
>JAJTHV010000361.1 GCA_021300095.1 Flammeovirgaceae bacterium
TAATCAATTTGAAAATACTTCTAGAGATGATTTTTCTCTGGTAGTATTAAGACTGAAGGCAATCATTTTCAAATTGAATCATCTTTAGACTTCCAAATTAAAGAAGTAATTATTTAGAAGAGTATCGGTTTATATTTTTCAGGAGCAACCAATACCTGGCTTATTCCTTTACCTACCGAAAGTAAAGCATCCGGAGCGATTGTAACTGGCAATTTAAATGCTTGAGTCAATCGCTCTTTCATTCCTTTTAACAGTGCAGTTCCACCGGTCACATAAATTCCTTTTTGATAAATGTCAGCGGCTAACTCCGGAGGACATTTTTCAAGCGTTAACTGAATACACTCTTCGATGTTTTCGATTGATTTATTTAAAACATGGCAAAGCTCTCGTTCTGTAATCTCTCTTTTCATGGGTATGCCCTCCACTAAATCTTTGCCAAGAACATTGAGCTTTTCATTTGGATTAGCAAATGGTGCAAACACACATCCTAATTTTATTTTTAATAGCTCGGCTGTTTTTAAACCAATCGCCATGTTAAACTCTTTGCGAAAATAATCTCGAATGTTTTCATCAAGCTGGTCTCCCGCTGTTTTGGTAGATTGGAAGCATACAACACCTGAGAGAGAAATGACAACCACTTCTGTTATTCCCCCACCAATATCAATCAAAAGTTTCCCTTCGGCTTCCCTAATGTTAAGTCCCATACCCAATGCAGCGGCTAGGGGTTCATTCATCAAGAAAGTCTTTCGAGATTTAAATTGATCGAGCGCATCTCTCAATGCCCTTTTCTCAACGGAGGTGGTATCGTAAGGAACACCAGAAACCAGATAATTAAAACTGCTATTGAAAAGCTGTGGTTTATTCACTTTCAACACGAGCTCTTTTAACATTCTTTTAGCAGATTCTCCATCTGAAATGACTCCTCCTTTCAGCGGTTTGATTGACTTGAGTTGGTGATGCACTTTCTCAAGCATATCATAAGCTTTATCTCCCACCGCTTCTACTTTGTTATTATCTTCATTAATTACCAAGCACGATGGCTGTGAGAAAAGTAGTGAAGACTGATCACCAATGAGTGTGTTATTGTTGCCCAAATCGATAGCTAAATTTTGAGGCTGTTTAAATAAAAACATGGTAGTAGGAATTTAGCGAAAGCTCGTTGTACAGATGATAAAAACCAAATGTAATGCTTCTCCGATCAATTCTTGTTTCCATCCTTAAATCATCGTAAACTGCGTTGTTTTTTGCCTTTTTTACAAAAACGAACTAGCACAAATCTGCAGATAGATGATAGCCTATTTAAAAGGAAAACTGGTTTACAAAGATCCTTCGCATGCGATAATCGAAGTGAATGGAGTGGGTTACCAAGTGAATATCTCTCTCAACACGTTTGCTGAGATTAAAGACAAAGAAGATATTCGGTTATCCACCTACTTTCATGTGCGCGAAGACGCCCAAATTCTATTTGGTTTTGCCACCGAAGCCGAGAAGCAAATGTTTCAGTATCTGATCTCCGTCAATGGAGTTGGGCCAACTACCGCTCTGGTGGTATTATCGTTTTTACCACCCGAAGAGTTGAAGGCCGCGATCATTCGCGAAGATGCCCCAGCATTGCAGGCTGTAAAGGGAATAGGCGGCAAAACCGCACAGCGACTGATCCTGGAATTGAAGGATAAACTAAAGAAAGACAGCCTCGAAGAAATGCCCGGAAATACGGGTTTGGTGCGCAATACTGTTCGCCACGAGGCGTTAAGTGCCTTGGTAACTTTGGGTATTGCTAAACCGGCTGCGGAGAAGAGTGTGGATGCCGTGCTGAAAAAGTCTGGAAATACCATTAGTTTAGAAGAGCTTGTCAAACAAGCATTAAAAAACGCCTAAATACGATTGACAGTAATTACTCGGAAGATGAACTTCAGTTTCGGACTGGCATTTTGCCTTTTCGCACTGGCGCTTTTGCCCGAAGTAAATGCCCAAACCGACTCCACCCAGTCAAAATCGGACACTACTAAGGTAAAAGTCATCAACCCCTACCGTCCCAGCTATCGGCCCACCGATCGCTATGGCGATCCGTTCTCAAATTATTCCACCTATTCTCCGCTTTTCTTAAAAAACCCCAAAAGCTTCAACCTCGATGTGCAGTTTGATTCGGGCATGAACTACAACATTCGGGAGCGCATTGGTAAAGTAAACTTTCGCCCCAATTCGTCCATGTCGTTTCGCGATTTCAGCTCGCAGCAAGACCAACTCTTTCGCAAACAATATTGGCAAACTAAAAGTCAGGCACTGGATGGCGTAAGTGCGGTGAGCGGACGAAACCTGTTACCCAAGTTGTATGTGAGTCCTATTCTCGATCGCATTTTTGGTGGAAGCTACGTGGAGTTGGTGCCACGGGGAAATGTGATCCTCGATTTAGGCGCATCTTTTCAAACCATCAATAATCCTTCCATACCCATTCGCCAGCAAAGCAATGGTGCTTTTGAATTCGATCAGCAAATCAGTTTGAATGTAACCGGTAAAGTAGGGGAGAAGCTTAAGGTGACCACCAACTTTGATAACAACAACTCTTTCGATTTTCAAAACAACATGAAGGTGGAATACACCGGCTTCAAAGAAGACTTGTTGAAGAAACTGGAAATAGGTAATGTGGGCTTGCCACTCAACAACAGTTTAATTCAAGGATCCCAAAATTTGTTTGGTATCAAAGCGCAATTGCAGTTTGGTAAGCTCTTTGTTACAGCAGTTGCCACTACGCAACGTGGCAAGCAATCGTCTGTGCGGGTAGCGGGCAATTCCAACGGCACATCACAAGGCCGCCCTTTTGAGATTGTGGGCTCCAATTATGATGAGAACCGTCACTTTTTCTTAGGCCACTTCTTTCGCGATAATTACGAAGACTGGTTGGAGAGTCTGCCGCAAGTTTTCACGGGCATCAACATCACCCGCATCGAAGTGTATTCCATCAACCGATCCAACGATACACAAACCAATCGCGATGTGGTAGGCTTTATGGATATGGGTGAAAGCGATCGCATCTACAGAAAGAATTTACTAACCCCTATTGGTCCTAGTGAACCAACACATAATACGGCCAATAATCTTTTTTCATTGATTCCGACTAAGCCAAATTCCGATAACATCAATGATCAGTTGGTGGCGCAAGGATTTGCGAACGGCACAGATTTTGAAAAAATTACCAGCGCTCGAAAATTAGCAGCCACCGAATTTTCTTTCAACAGCCAATTGGGATACATCACCTTACAACGCAAGCTTCAAAATGATGAAGCACTAGCCGTGGCATTTGAATATACCTACAATGGAAAGGTGTATAAAGTGGGCGAACTGACCGAAGACTACTCCAGCAAAGATCCAAAAGAGGTGGTGCTGTTAAAACTTTTGCGGCCACGGAAAGTATCTGTAAAAGATAATAACAAGCAAATCATTCCTACTTGGGATTTGATGATGAAGAACATTTATAGCCTCAATGTTTCTTCGCTTACGCGTGATGGCTTTCAACTTCGGATGATCTACCGCGATGACCGAACCGGTATAGACAATCCGCAATTGCAAGACGGAACCGTTTCGCGAACCCGTCAATTGATTCAGGTTTTTGGTTTGGATCGATTGAATCCGTACAACGATCCGCAGCCGGATGGAAACTTCGACTTTGTAGAAGGGATTACCGTCAATACCAGTACGGGGTTGATCATCTTTCCATTTCTTGAACCGCTCAATAATCCGTTGCGCAATTTATTCAAATCAGAAAATAATTTGGCGGTAGAACTTTCACTGCGAGATAAATACCTCTACGATACGTTGTACCATACCACCAAGGCGGAGGCCGAATTGGTGGCTACTAAAAATAAATTTTGGATTGTGGGCTCGTTCCGAGCCGGAGCCGGAAAAGAAATTGTTATTCAGGGATTTAACATTTCTCAAGGATCGGTGAAAGTATATGCAGGTGGTACGCCCTTGCGCGAAGGCGTAGATTATTCTGTTGATTACACGTTTGGAAAGGTAACTATTTTGAATGATGGCATTTTAAGTTCCGGCAAAGACATCGATATTCAATACGAACAACAAGATCCATTTGCGTTTCAAACGCGCTCACTGTTAGGCACGCGTTTCGATTACAAATTGAATGACGACATTAATTTAGGAGCTACGTTTTTGTATTACAACGAGCGACCGCTGATTTCCAGAAATCTAATCGGAAGCGAACCGGCCCAAAATATTCAATACGGTTTAGATTTCAACATGAAGAAAGATTCACGCATCTTAACAAAAATGGTGGATGCGCTACCTTTCTTACAAACAAAAGAAACGTCTTCCGTTACCCTCAATGCTGAGTTCGCACAACTTTTGCCGGGCACCTCAAATGTAATTGATGGTGAGGGTACTTCATTTATTGATGATTTTGAAAATACCATTACACCTTACAGTCTCATGGCTCCGCAGGGATGGAAGCTAGCCGCTGTGCCAACGAATGATGTGAAATTTGACGAAGCTCTTGGTCAAACAGATGATGTGAAAGCTGGACACAATCGCGCCAAGCTTGCGTGGTACCAAGTGGATAATTTGTTTTATCGAGAGGGTGGTAGCTTTAAGCCAGGCAACATCACACTAGAGGATTTGAAGAATCACTATACACGTCCGGTGTTGCCACAAGAAATTTTTCCGGGTCGTGATGCTTTTGTAGGAAATTTTTACGAGCCTATTTTTGACATTGCTTATTTCCCCAACGAAAGAGGACCTTATAATTATAATCCGGGTTTTGCAGGATTGGACTTCAGAAGGAAATGGGGAGGAATTACCACAGCGGTACGTAATGAAGTTGACTTTGATAAAGCGAACATAGAGTATGTGGAGTTTTGGATGATGGATCCGTTCATCAATAATGCAAATGGAATTGTTTTGGACGGAGATAAAAATAAACCCAATGTTACCGGTGGTAAAATGATTTTGCATTTAGGTACCATTTCGGAAGATGTTACCCGCGATGGTAAACATGGCTTTGAAAATGGATTGCCGCGCGATGGAAGCTCAACGGGAACAACTACAACATCCTGGGGTAAGGTCACAACCTTACAGTATCTGAACAATGCATTTGATAGCAGTCCTACTTCTCGCGCCAATCAGGATGTGGGTATGGATGGACTGAGCGATGCGGAGGAAACAATTACGCCACAATTTCAAAGTTTAATTAATTCACTCCCTCCAGAACAACGGAATGACCCGTCAGCCGATAACTTCAAGTATTTTTTGGGTCAGGAATTTGATGACAAGAATGCTAAAATATTAGAGCGCTATAAAAACATCAACGGTCAGGATGGCAATTCACCCATCGTTACCGGCTCGCAGTCATTTGCTCAATCAGGAAGCCCGCTGCCGGATAATGAAGATTTGAATCAAGATAACACGCTTTCAGAAAAAGACGAAGAGTACTATTCGTATAATATTGAATTACAACCCGGCCAGTTGGAGGTCGGAAAGAAATTTATTGTCGACAAAATTACCCCTTCGGTAGAAGGGTTCGCAAACGGAGAAGTGACGTGGTATTTATTTCGAGTGCCGGTTCGAAATTTTGACAGCAAGACGGGCGAGATCAATGGATTCAAATCAATCCGATATGCACGCTTAATTCTTACTGAATTTCAAGATCCGGTGGTGTTACGCATGGCCAACTTCCGAATGATTGGAAATCGCTGGAGACGCTATACCGAAACGCTGGCTGAAGCCGGATTGTCCACCGCCACCGATCCGAATCTGGATAACTTCATTGTATCTGCGGTTAACATTGAGGATAACGCTCAACCGGATTCTAAAAAACCGGGCTACGTAGAGCCGCTGAGCCGCGATCGTGATATCACGTCTGTACAACAACGAAGACTCAACGAGCAATCCGTTCAAATGTGTGTTACGGATTTAGCCGATGGCGATGCACGGGCGATCTATAAAAATGTGTCGCTTGATTTTTTTAATTACGGTCGTTTGAAATTATTTTTAAGTGCACATGATCAAACGCTAACCGCACAAGACAATCAACTGAGAGCTTTTGTCCGACTTGGTACAGACTTTGATCAAAATTATTACGAGATCGAATTGCCGTTGAAGATTACACCACCGGGCGTGCGAGATGCCGCAACGGTGTGGCCCGATCAAAATCAAATTGACTTAGATCTCAATGAATTGTATGCGCTGAAGGTGCAACGCGATCGGGAGAATTATTCACTCAGCACCATTTACCCGCTCGGGGCCGGGCGACAAGCCGGTAAACACTCTCTTCGAATTTTAGGTAGACCGGATTTAGCACAAGTAAAAGTGATGATGATCGGTGTGCGCAATCCACGCACAGGAGATGCAAAACCGCTGAGTATTTGTTTATGGGCAAACGAATTGCGATTGACAGACTTTGATCAAACTGCAGGTATCGCTGCCAACTTAGTGGTGAATACTAAATTGGCGGATCTGGGAAATCTTTCCGGTTCATACCGCCATATCGGATTTGGATTTGGAGGAGTACAATCAAAAATAGCAGAACGTGCCCGTGGTGAGACCAACGCATTTGATATTTCAGGTACGATTAATGTAGATAAACTGCTACCGCCCAATCTTGGCTTGAAGATACCGATGTTCTTCAGCTACGAGAGCAATGTCATCAGCCCGAACTTTGATCCGGCCAATCCGGACGTGCGGCTCGCGGCCGCGCTCAAGTCGTTTAATACGGAAGGTGAGAAAAGTGCCTATTTGCAATTGATTCAAGATCGCACCACCAGGCGAAGTATCAACTTTACCAACGTACGAAAAGTGAAGGTGAAAAAAGATGCGAAGTCACATATTTATGATATTGAAAACTTTTCTTTCACCTACGCATACTCTGATCAAACGCACACGAATTTTAGTTTGATTACCGATTTGAAGCGAAATGTTAAAGGAGTGGTGGCATGGCAATATGCTTCTAAGTTCAAAGGCTTTGAACCCTTCAAGGATATGAAGCTATTTGCACCGAAGGGTTTGCAATTTATAAAAGACTTTAACTTCAATCCGGTGCCGACTTCCATTTCGGTTCGTGCCGAGTTGGATCGTTCGTATAGCGAATTGACCTATCGTAGCTCTATAAAAGATGCCAATGCACAAGCGAATAAACCAAATTATTCGAAGTACTTTGTCTTTAATCGCTATTACACTGTGCGGTGGAATTTAACGAAATCACTTAGCCTGGACTACAATGCAACAGTCAACGCAATCATTGATGAACCCAATGGCGATTTAAGTCATCCGGATTAATTGAAGATAGTCTTGAATAATTTCAAGAACTTTTGACGGATCAAGTATCTCGATCAAAATGTTACTTCAAACTATACCTTGCCGTTTGAGAAGTTTCCCATCACTAATTGGATTTCGGGAGATTATCGATACAGCGCGGGTTATAACTGGAAAGCAGGCCCGCTTGAAAAAAATCCGGCATTACAAATAGGTAACACGATTCAAAACTCACGGACGCAAGCACTCACAGGCCGTGTGGATATGGTAAAACTTTACAATAAAATAGGTTTCCTGAAAAATGTGAACACCCCACCACGCCCTCCGGCACCAACCAACACTAAGAAGCCAGCTGTGCCCGATACCGTTCGCAGACCACCTGACCTTAAGGCTGTAAAATTGTTGTTGCGTTTGGTGATGTCGTTGCGAAACATCAATGCTAGTTACACCATCAATGAAGGATCCATCTTACCCGGTTTTAACAAAAGCCCTAAGTTGTTTGGGTTCGATCAGGATTGGCAATCGCCTGGTATTGGCTTTTTATTGGGAGGTCAAGATCCGAACATTGCCAGCAATGCAGGAAAAAATGGGTGGCTCACAAAGAACCCCAAGTTGACTGCGCCATTTACACAGAATCAAACTACCGAGCTCACCTTACGTGCAAGCCTCGAACCATCAACTGATATCAAAATACAATTGGATGCACGTAAGAGTACGAATGCTGCGTATCAGGAGATATTCAGATATGATGAAACGTTAAACGATTATGAGGGTCTCAGCCCAAGCCGCAATGGATCGTACCGGATTTCATTCATGAGCGTCAATACATCCTTTGAGAACAACTCCAGTATTAATTCAGATGTGTTCAAACAATTTGAAAAGAATCTTGAGATCATCAAGAATCGTTTTCAAACAATCAATGGAGGAAGAGAATATGATATCAAATCCCAAGATGTGTTGATTCCTGCTTTCATTGCCGCTTATTCAGGCTCTTCGGCAGAAACAGTAGGGTTGTCACCTTTCCCGAAAATTCCTATTCCCAACTGGCGATTGGATTATAGTGGATTGAATAAGTTGTCTTTTATGAAAGATATCTTTCAGTCGGTGACGATTAATCATGCTTACACGTCCAACTATTCGGTAGTAAATTATAGCAACTCGCTGGAGTATACAAAACCTGAATACGCGCAATTCCGCAGTCAGTTACAAATCGATAAGCCTATTGAAGGTTATAATTCCGATTATTTTGCGTTGGCAAAAAGTGCCACTACCGATCAGCTCATTCCATTGTATATCATCAATCAGGTGATGATCAGTGAGGCGTTTCAACCGCTGATTGGTATCAACGCCCGCACCAAGAGTAAACTTAGTTTGAAGTTTGAGTACAAAACGAAACGCGATGTTTCGCTCAACGTCAGCAACGCACAAATCACCGAGTTGTCAGGTAAAGATTGGTCGTTTGAAGTGGGTTTTACAAAGAATAACATGAAGCTGCCATTCAAGGATCAGGGCCGCACGATTACCTTAAAAAATGACATCACTTTTTTAATGAATATCAGTTTGAGTAATACCCAAACCATTCAGCGAAAAATTGCCGAAGAAAGTGTAATCACAAATGGAAATATCAATTTTCAATTCCGCCCTAATATTCGCTATGTGGTTAATCAAAAGCTGCAAATCACCGCTTATGCGGAACACAGTACCAACGAGCCACTCGTAACCAATTCATATCCACGGTCCAACACGCGCGTAGGCTTTAAGATTATGTTTAATCTGGCTCCGTAAGCAGCACTGGATTTCCATACCTATTTTAGCATCACAAAATTAGATGGGCGGGTTCGTAGCTCGTGCTTTTTGGTTATTTTTGTGGCCTAAACAAAAAGACCACTATGAACATACCGGCCAACCTCAAATACACAAAAGATCACGAATGGATTGAATTAAATGGCAACACAGCCACTGTGGGCATCACCGATTTTGCTCAAGGCGAATTGGGTGACATCGTCTATGTGGATATTTCATCTGTTGGTAAATCGATTGCACAACATGAGGTATTTGGAACCGTGGAGGCTGTAAAAACAGTTTCTGATCTTTTCATGCCCGTATCTGGTAAAGTGCTGGAGTTCAACTCAGGGTTAGAGGCTGCTCCTGAAACGGTAAATTCAGATCCTTACGGAAAGGGCTGGATGGTAAAAGTAGAATTGAGCAATCCTGCCGAAGTGGAAGGCCTGCTTTCAGCCGCTCAATACAAGGAACTAATTGGCAAGTAAATCGATTCATAAGAAGACCTGCGCAAACATTGCGTTTGTGAGGGTTGTTATTTCGTTTACCAAGTAGCTTTTAGTATGATCGAACTTCCTACCATTTCTGCCGAGCAAACTCGCAAACGCAAGCCGGACTGGCTTCGGGTTAAACTGCCCATTGGGCCGGAGTACGCCAAAGTGCGCAAGTTGGTGGACGATCATAAATTGCACACCATCTGCGAAAGCGGCAATTGCCCCAACATGGGCGAATGCTGGGGTGAAGGAACGGCTACCTTCATGATTTTAGGAAATGTTTGTACGCGCAGTTGCACATTCTGTGCTGTTGCGACCGGCCGCCCACCAGAATATGATGTCGATGAACCTAAGCGTGTGGCGGAGGCAATCAAATTGATGGGAGTAAAACATGCCGTAATCACTTCCGTAAATCGTGATGAGTTGAAAGACCGGGGCGCTGAGATTTGGTATCAAACAGTGGTGCAGACCAAAGCTTTAAGTCCAACAACTACTATTGAAACGCTGATTCCGGATACGAAAGGAAATTGGGATGCGCTCTATCGGATGATTGAAGGTGGGCAGGAAGTAGTTTCACACAATATGGAAACCGTGGGCAGACTTTATCGCATCGTGCGCCCGCAAGCGAAATATGAACGCAGCTTAGAGCAAATCAAACGCACACGAGAAGCAGGCAAACGAACTAAGTCAGGAATCATGTTGGGCGTGGGCGAAACGAAAGAAGAAGTATTCAAAGCAATGGACGATCTGGTTGCGAATGGATTGATGATTCTTACGTTAGGACAATATCTGCAACCGACCAAAATGCACTTAGAAGTAGCAGAGTTTATTCATCCGGATACTTTTGCCATGTATAAAGAAGAAGGCTTGAAGCGTGGACTAAAATATGTTGAGTCTGGACCGCTGGTTCGGTCTTCGTATCATGCCGAGCGGCATGTGAATGTGCCTTTGTAAATTCCCTAATCCTGCAGTTTTCTTAAATGCTCAATGTCGCCTTGATCTTTCGGGCGATTGGTTGCTTCTTTTTCTCGCAGTAGATCATGTGCATGAATTACTTTAAAAGTCAATCCTTCAAAGTTTCCTGTTTTGGCGCGGAGGTAAGCCTGATCAAAATCAAATTCAGAGAGTGTTTTTAGGCTTTTCATTGGCTCCACTACAAATCCGGAATCTCCAATTTGAAATTGTGTAAATCCATGAATCATTTCGAACGATCGAAGCTGGTCAATACCTTTGACGCCACTCTTTATTAACACCTTCTTGAATCGTTCTATATTATCATCATCGGATTTTAACCACAAGTCTAAATCGCTGGTCGCGCGTACATAGCCATGAAAAGCCACAGCGAATCCTCCCACTAAAATATATTTTACCTCATGATCTTCCAGATTCTGAAAGAAGGTAAAAATCTCTGGGTCGCGAAAATCAATGGCAGCCATTTTTTTATTATTTGCATTCGCATTTTGAAACGAAACGGCCAACCGGTTAACTCTGGACAATTCAAGTATTCGGTTGGAGAGCGAATAATTCATACACTAAAAGTAAACAAAAAAGCACTGACTATTTAGCCAGTGCTTTTTTGTTGCATTGCTGCGGTGGTTATTTCTTGTCTACCACCAGTCGGCCATCCCGATTGGCAACTTCCCAAGCGGTATAGAAAACAATTTTGGCGCGCTTGGCTAATAAATCAAATTCAATTTTGCTTACTTCATCTGTTACCTGATGATAATCTTCATGAATTCCATCAAAGAAGAAAGCGATGGGAATTCCTTTCTTTGCAAAATTCCAATGGTCAGAACGTTTGTACAAGTTGGTTGGGTGGTTTTCATCGTTATACAAATAATCGAAATCCAATTTCGTGTAGGTCTTGTTATTGCGTTCATTGATTTCATGTAGTTCACTGGAAAGTTTATCCGATCCAATCACATATACATAATCCGGTTTGTCTTTGTGCTCCGGATCACGTCTCCCCACCATGTCAATATTTAAATCGACCACGGTTTTTTCCAGCGGAAACACCGGATGCTCTGAATAATATTCGGATCCAAAAAGACCTTGTTCTTCTCCGGTTACAGTCATAAACAAAATACTTCTGCGTGGACCTCTTCCTTCTTTTTTGGCTTGCACAAATGCTTTGGCAATTTGCAATACACTCACGGTGCCGGAGCCATCATCGTCTGCGCCATTGTTGATCACATCGCCAGAACCATTTGGGTTTACACCAATATGATCGTAATGAGAGGTGATAATCACCAGCTCATCTTTTTTGTCGGTGCCTTCCAGATAACCTAAAATGTTTTCGCTCTTCACCACATTTACGTTCATAGCCACTTGATAGCTTATCTTGCCCGGCTTCACTTTAGTCAGTTTCTTTTTAGCCGCTGGCGCTGCAGCCGCGTCATTTAGTTTAGCGGATGTTGTATTGAATAGTTTTTCAGCTACCGCAGTGGTGAGAAAGAAGATGCCTTTATTTAAATTATTTCCATCTGGTTTTGTCAGCGTTAAATTTCCTCCGGAGAAAAAGCCTTTTAACTGTTCGGCAAAGGTTTTAAAATCTGCTGCAGAACTGTTCGGAATGATGAAAATCATCTTAGCTCCTTTTTCTCTGACAGTGGTTGCCAGCTTGCGAATGCCTGAAAGGCTTCCAAACGAAAGCGCATCGGATTGGATGGCCACAGCTTTATCTTTTACTACCACTTGTGCAAAATCAGCATCCGTACCTTTGCCAACAAAAACTACATCCAACGCAACTTCGCCACCGCTGTCAGCAGATCCGTAGTAGAACATATCGCTATAGTTATCAATGCGGGTGGCGCCTACTTTCACATAAATATCTGCAGGGCTTACTCGATATAAATCGATGGGTTGGTAATGAGAACCATTGACAGGTGCAATCAACCCCAGTTCCTGAAAGTAGTGACTGATATAAGCTGCAGCCATTTTCTGGCCGCGCGTTCCGGTCTTTCTACCTTCGAGAGCGTCTGAGGCGAGGATCGTGAGATTTTCTTTTAATTCATGGGTAGTGATGAGGTCGGCATATTTCGTTGCGGGATTATCTTGTGCAAATCCGTTATATGATGCTAAAACAAAAAGTAGCCAATGCAATTTTTTCATATGTA
>JAJTHV010000263.1 GCA_021300095.1 Flammeovirgaceae bacterium
GGTCACATTACGCGGAATCTCCAGAAGGTCAACAATTTCTTGTTTGACGTATTTTTCGGAATCGTTTTCAGTTTATTCATTGGCGCATTCGATTTAGATAAAGGTAATTTACCCTATGCAAATGCTGTGCCAATCATGATTAATTGTTTTTTGATCTGAAATCTAACTTTTTGTATTTACTGCCGAGAGTAATTGAATGCTTTTCGTTGTATATCACAACATGATTTTGTGAAATAAAAAGAAAATAGATCTTTCTACCCATTGCTTCAAAAATCTCATCACCTCTATAATGTAACGAGTAATAGAAACAGGAACCAATAATGGCAACGTTACCGGAGTGTTATAACCTCTCGCTAGGAAATGCCGAGGTAGACGACAACTGTATTATTTAATACGTAAGGGAAGATCGATAGACCGATGTGTTGCTTAACGAAGAGGATTATCTACAACAACTTTCTTGTAGTATTCCGAATAATAAACCGTGTGCCCAAAACTACCGTGCTCGGCTGGAATGTCTTAGGGTTTTCGAGTTGCTCGATTAACAGGGAGACGGCAGTCTTTCCCATTTCGTAAGCAGGTTGAGATACAGTGGTCAATGAAGGTTCGATGTAATACGAGGTTGGCTCATTGGTAAAACCAATCAATGAAATATCTTCCGGTATTTTTAAGTTCCACTCCTTCACTACCTGCATTACTTCAATAGCAATGGGGTCGTTCAAACAAAAGATGGCATCCAGCTTGTTTGTTCGCTGCAAAAGTTTTGTTACTTCTTCACGCGGTGACCGGTTCAGGTTGTTGCAGTGAATGATCAACTCTTCATCAATGGGCAACCCATGCATGGTGAGTGCCTGTCGATAACCTGCCTCGCGTTCCTTACTCACATACAATCCCGTAAGGCCACCAATGAATGCAATACGTTTGCAACCGGTCTTAATCAAATATTCTACTGCCTGAAACGAAGCCTTCTGGTCATCGACTACCACTTTTGAAACCGGCAAGTCTTCCAACACCCGATCGAACATCACGATCGGAATATCGCGATCCAATAACTTTCGTAAATGCTCTCCATGGTTGGTTTCGTTGGATAAGGAAATCAAAATACCATCGGCTCGTGCCGATACCAATTGCTGCAAATGGTTTTGTTCCATGGAAAATGACTCCAGTGACTGGCTGATGACAATACTGTAATTGAGTGACGAAGCATACTCCTGAATGCCACTTAATACATTCGAGAAAAAGTGCTTGGAGATTTCCGGCACCACCAAACCCAATGTGCGCGTGCGATGGGTGCGCAAGCTCCGTGCAGCATGATTGGGCGAGTAATTCAATTGACGCGCCATCTCCATTACTTTATCTTTTGTTTCCGGGCTTACGTCTTCATGTCCGTTAAGTGCTCGCGAAACGGTGGACGGTGATATGCGCAGTTTGCTGGCAATATCCTTTACGGTGATTTCAGGAGTATTCATACGCTTATTGGTAAATAGATGCTAACCATGTTGAATCATTACAAATACGATGTGCCTTTCCATTGAAGATAGATGAATGGAGCGATTTCTTTGCGGCTGTTGATGCTACCATCAACCTGAAAGATCGATTTGCCGACTTGCACCGTCAGGATATACTTGCTACCCATAAACTCGCGCCTGATTACCTTGGCTCGCTTGGCATGCGCCCATGGTTTTTCTGAAATCTTCCAATCTTCGGGACGAGCGATAAAAGATTTACTTTTTCCCTTGGCGGGGAACATACGGGATGGTACCACACTGTATTTTCCAAACAATCCGGCTACGTACTCATCGGCTGGTTTAGAATAGATTTCCTGAGCGGTTCCTTCTTGCACCATCTTTCCATGGCGCAATACGATGATCGCATCGGCCCACGGCAGTGTATCATCCGGATCGTGTGACACCAACACCATCGAGATCTTGAGACGCTGGGTAATTTGTTCAATCACTTGCTTCAAAGTATTCTTCAGTATCTGATCCAGATTCGAAAACGGTTCATCTAACAATAAAAGCTGCGGCTTGCCAATCAGCAAACGGCACAACGCAATGCGCTGCTTCTCTCCTCCCGACAATTCATTTGTCTTTCGCTGGAGCAGATGATCAATCTGACAAATGGTAAACAGTTCTTTCGCTTGTTTCGCACTCAGTTGATTCGCATACGCCAATACTTGCTCTACGCGCAAAAACTTTTGTAACTCAAAATGCTGCGGTAAGTACGCAATCTGAGGATGCCCCGGCACCAAGGTTTCTTCCGCTCCCCGTATCCGCTCTCCACGAAAGTAAATCTCTCCTTCTGATGGCTGATCTAAGCCCGCGATCATGCGCAGCAGCGTGCTTTTACCCGATCCCGTCTCTCCGGCTATGACCAGCTTCCGGTGTTTTTCAAACGTGAGATGGATAGACTGTAAAATGATTCGATCCTCCAGCTTCTTGCTTACTCCTTTTACTTCTAACAGCATCATTTCAGTTTATTCCAGCGTAAGATAAGACCGTTTGTGATCTCTTTCAGCTTCTTAATGCTATTGATGGTGGCCTGCGTTGGCTTGGTATCCGAACTTTGTACAAGCACCATCAGGTGCAGCCATTTTTCCTGACACCCTACGATGGTTTCCTGATCTACCGGCACTTCGGTAATGCTGCCGTACATTACATCCGGGTTTTCCGGAGCTCCTTCTCCGCGTAAAGCGATCACCATTTCTTTCTTTCCTTTGGCCCACTTGATTTTCTTATCATTCAGTTCTGCTTCGATCTGTTCGTATGCGGCTTGTAAATCATGATACGCCCGATAACAAATCATCGATTGATTGGTATGTGCGCGCAAGTCCACATCGGTAATTGAAACGCGCGGATCGAGTTTTACTTCCAGCGTTTGCTCTTGCGACACTCCGTCTACCACCAGGCGCACTTTGTATTTACCCGGTGCAACATACGGTCCTACGGGGCCGGTCGGTGTGTTGTGCCACACGGCTGCAATCCCCAACTGACGGTTGGCTCCTTTGGGTTCCGGATACCGCAAGTCCCAATAGAAACGATGATGACCTGCTTGTGTCGAAACCACTTGTGACGGCCGTAGCCAATAGGTAGGATGCGGCAACGAAACCGTGTCGATTGTTTCTTCTTTGTCTTTGCTGCTAAATGTTCGAATGGGTAATCCATTGTTATCTAAGATATCGATATGAACCGACAGTGCAGATTCATTGATCCAATAGTCAATGGCTGCACCTTCTGCCGGATTTTGACCCGTGGGTTCTTCCGGAGGAAGCGGTGTGTCGCTAAACATATTGTAGCGCACGCGCGTGGCATGTGCCAAAGGGAACAGATGTGGCTTCTGCGCTTGTAAGGCGGCAGCCATATTGCGAAGGGGCATGATGTTATCTAATATCCAGATCGAGCGGCCGTGCGTACCGATCACCAAATCATCGTCATGGATCACCAAATCGCGAATGGAAGAGGCGGGCATGTTGTTGCGCAGCGACTGCCAGTTTTCACCATCATCAATTGAGAAGAACACTTCGCGCTCGGTGCCGGCAAATAACAATCCTTTTTGCTTGGGATCTTCGCGAATTACATTTACCGCACCGTTGGCCGGAATACCTTTCACGATTTCGGTCCACGTAGCACCTCCATCTTTCGTTTTGTAGATGTGAGGGCGCAGGTCATCTTTACGCAAAGCATTGACCGACACGTAAGCGGTGTTCAATTGAAAGTGTCCTGCTTCTAGTTGCGACACTTTATCCCAAGCTGTTAACGCAGGGGGCGTTACATCTTTCCAGGTTACGCCACCATCTCCGGTAACGTGAACCAATCCATCGTCTGTTCCGGCCCAAATGATGCTGCGGTTGAGGGGCGATCCGCTAACGGAATAAATTACTGCCCGCTGTTTCATGGTGGCTAGCTGCTCGGTCTTAAAATCTCCGATGCTGGCCGGTACTTCGGGTTGCTTGCGCGTGAGGTCAGGGCTGATGACTTCCCAGTGATCGCCACCGTTAACCGACTTCCACAACACATTTGTTGCGAAGAGCAGATGATTCGGATCAGCCGGGTGAAATAAGATCGGCAGTGTGCGCAACATCCGGTATTGACCCGAGCGTAACGCTTCGGGGGCCACGTTTTGTGTTTGACCTGTCTTCTTGTTGAATTTGGTAATACGCCCGCCATAAATGATATCGGGGTTTTTCGGGTCGGCCACCACATAGGCATACTCATCGGCACCTACGCCCATCCAATCCCGAAAGGAAATTTGTCCCCCATCGCCACGGCTGCGCACGCCTATCGCGCCACTCTCCTGCTGGCCGCCATATACCCAATAGGGAAACTGATTATCGGTAGAAATATGATACAATTGAGCCGTAGGTTGGTTGTACCACGAGCTCCACGTTTTACCGCCATTCACGGTAACGGTGGCTCCCTGATCGGCTGCTAAAATCATGATGTCCGGCTGCAAGGGGTTGATCCAGATGCGGTGATAGTCATCGCCACCCGGAGCGCCTTTGAAGGAAGTCCACGTAACACCTGCATCCATCGAGCGATAGGAAGCGGTGTTGGCCGAGAAAACCACATCGGCATTTTTGGGGTGCACTTTTACTTCCGCAAAATCGCTGCCACGCCCAAACACTCTGCGTTCGGTAGAGACACGCTTCCAACTTTCTCCGGCATCGTCACTGCGGTAGAAGCCACTCAATTCACGGGCGTCTACTGTAGCATACATGCGGTTGGAATTGCTGGGCGCGATGCAGATACCCATCCGACCTAACCCATCGGCTGCGGTAGGTAAACCCGTGGTGATCTTTTTCCACGTGTTGCCGCCATCGGTGGACTTATGTAAACCGGAGTTGGGTCCCGCAAAGGAACCATTCTCCCACGGGCCTTCGCGGTGTTCCCACAAATCGGCAAACAGAATTTCCGGATTGTTGGGATCAAACTCTACTTGTATCGCTCCTGTGTTGTGGTTGATATATAGTACTTTCTCCCAGTTGGTGCCGCCATCTTTGGTGCGATAGACGCCCCGCATTTCGTTGGGGCCATACGGGTGACCGAGCGCGGCCGCGAACACGATTTCCGGATTGGTGGGGTGCACAACTACCCGGCCGATCTGCTGTGCATCGGGTAGGCCGATGTGTTTCCACGTGGCACCTCCATCGGTGGACTTGAACATGCCATCGCCAATGGCGAGGTCCGGGCGATGCAAGCCTTCTCCGGTGCCGACATACACAATGTTGGGATGGGAAGGTGAAACGGCTATATCGCCCACCGAGCCCGTTGTTTCGCGATCAAAGAGAGGCTTCCAGGTGCGTCCGTAATCGTCTGTCTTCCAAACGCCTCCATTGTTTACGCCCATGTAATACACATTGGGTTGCGTGGGAATGCCTACCGCTCCGACTGTTCGCCCCGCCCGAAACGGGCCAATGACCCGATGCTGAAGATCATTATAGAAGTTTGCGGGTACCTGCTGTGAATAGACAGACACAGTCAGAAAGAAGAAAGCCAGAAAGCGAAAGATCATAGAGGGATTAAGTTTGACTTAAATTAGGCATTATTTGCTGGCCTCGCAAACCTCGTTTTCGTATCGGTAATTACGACAGATTACAGGTGTCGGCACAGTTTAGCGAACGACTTCAATTTGTTAAAATTTGTACCTGCTTCCGGCACCACGGACATCGCTCCCGGCATGACGGACATCGTCTCCGGCACCTCGGACATCGTCTCCGGCACCTCGGACATCGCCTCCGGCACCTCGGACATCGTCTCCGGCATCACGGACATCGCCTCCGGCACCGCGGACATCGCCTCCGGCATGACGGACATCGTCTCCGGCACCTCGGACATCACTCCCGGCACCGCGGACATCGTCTCCGGCACCATGGACATCGCTCCCGGCACCGCGGACATCGTCTCCGGCATGATGGATTGCAAGACGGGGTTCTGTACCTTCTCAAAGCAGGACCTTTGACGCAAAAAGTAGGTGCCGGTCTTTGGTATCAACACGGACTCAGTCAGCAAAGCGATGGGGCAACTTACAACAATGCGCAGTCCGGGTATTTAGCCTATCAGATTTTGTATCGAAACGAATATGCATTCAGGAATTATCTGCGATTGTATGTTCAGCCTAACTTCACGCAATCATTTCACACGCCTGAGTCATTGAATGAACCTTTCAAACTGAAACCGTATAGTGTGTGCTTGAGCCCATGTCAACCTCGCCTGGCGCAAATATATTGTTAGCGGATGACTTTTTATCCCACACCAAAGTATGTTGTGATCAACTCCGTGCCGAATTCGGAAGGAGGAACAATCTTAGGTCCATGGTCTCGTGTAAAGAAGATTAAATTCCATGGTGGTAAGTAGTCTTTTCTTAAGATCAGGTTCCATGTCATGTTTGTGCCTATCATCCTCAAATATTCTCCTCGTGTCGATGTGGTCTTTACTCCAGCGCTCTCGATCACTTCCTTAACCATGTCATAGTACTCATTATTACTTTTAACACTTTCGTTAAAGTCCTCTTTTAGCATGTGTTTGTGATATTGAATTTGTTTGTCCGTTGGGAAAACAATCACAGCGCAGTCAAAGTTTACCGTCTCAGAATTGGGATCAGCGTCATGCGATAAATAATTCTCAAGCCCGTACATCGCGCGATGTGCATCTTCGTTCAGTGGGAGCACAAAATAGAATGATTTGTCCATGGTCAGTATGAATGCACTGTCAAAAAAATTATCGCTAAAGTTTTCGCGCTAAGCAACGGTTTGATTTGAAACCGAGTCTTGCCGAAATGGTATTAACAATGATAACTACTTATTTGACTTTTGCAAAGCGAAAATAAATGTCCTTCTCAGAGCGACCTCTTTTGCAAATTCTTTGATATCTGCCAAACTGTTTGCTTAGTGTATGTTAACAGACGTTTTTTATTCCGGTGTCACTACTGAACACAAGTTAAACGTGGTCTTGTTAATATATATTGGACTAGCATGTCTCAGCGCAAGCGCAATTGCATCTGCTGCTCTAGAGTCTAATTCTATTTTTTTGTTGTTCCCAGAATAAAATATTGTTGAATGGAAAATCCCATCATTGTCAACTTTTGTTATTAAAACATAATCTAGTTTAAAATCAAATTTGTCAACTGCTGTTTTAAAAATGTCATGAGTTAATGGCCTCAAAGGAGTCATTTTTTCCAAAACAATAGCAATTGATTGTCCTTCAAATTCACCTATTAATAGTGGGACTTGCTTATTTAACTCATCTTTTTTTGATAGTATTAGATAATACTGTGGACTTTCAGAACCAAATAATTTATTCCAAAAATTGTTCTTTTTAGTATAACTAAGTCCAGTTACTTCTAATTCTATAATGTCAGTTTGGTTGTCCACTTAATTTGATAATACTATTGTCTATGTTGATTTTGTAAAAACGACCGGCAGCGTTTGTGCTTCTGCAGTAGCGCGCTTTCGAAGCCGCGTCCTGTCCTTTAGCTTTGAAATCATTAATCATTAAGGAATACAGTGGTCATCATAGTACTTTCTTTTTTGCTACTTTTTTCTTTGTGAACAATGTTAATTTGTGGATAAACCAAACCAGCAGCAAA
>JAJTHV010000136.1 GCA_021300095.1 Flammeovirgaceae bacterium
CACCAACACATTATAAGCAGTTGCGCTCGAGAATACTTTCAATTTGAAGCCCGAGTGGGTTGTAAAATCCAGCTTAGAAGACAACTCAATTTGGTTGTTGGCAAACAAGGCACCACCGCTGCGTTCGATCTTACCTACTTTGCACGATGTATTTACGGCATTATTAATATTCGGATTGTTGGCATACGTAAGCACCGCATCAAATGAACCAATTGCGGTACCCGGATCTGTTTTGAATGAAATGTTAAAATCTGCAGCGGTAATGCTTTGTACCGTTTCGGGTGTACAGGGTGTTTCGGTTACTTTTTGTTCGATATCATCCACAAAGAAAGTACCAGTAGTAGCAGTAGCGCCTCCTACAAATAAAGTGATGCGAGAATATTTTGCTGCTGACGTGAAATTAAATACGAGATTTTCCCAACCTGTTCCTCCATGACTAGCGCTAACTTCCACTGCTGCGCTGGTGCCCTCTTCTAACTTTAAGAGCACGTTCACGGCTTTGGTTGAGCGAACATTCATAGCAATCGTCTTTTTTGTAGCTAAATCAATGGGAACAGCCACATTTAAAAACATACCTTCGAATTGGGTTCCGCTGTTCGTGATCGAACCAACTTTTGTTGTTTTGTTATTCGTGCCGGAGAGGCTTGGATTGTTTACGATCGCAAAACTCGCTCCGTTAAAGGTGGTCACTTCATAATCAACGGTTGCATTATCAAATGTGATTGGCAATGAAACCTTGTCTTTAATAACCACGACAACAGTAGCCTTCACTTCGTTGGATGCGCCTGCATTGTTAGAGGCTTTCAAGGTCACCTCGTACGAGCCGGCTGGATATGTTTTAACAGGATCTTTTTCAGTGCTGGTAGTATTATCACCAAAAGACCATAAGTATTTGGTCGCTCTTTCGGACACGTTCACAAACGTAACGGTTCCGGTATCCTCATTTATTGTGTAGGTGAAGCCTGCCACCACTTTGGGTAGTTTTTCAGTGTCATCGATACATCCGGTTAGAAAAGTAGCCATCGTAAAAAAGCCCGATAGCGTTGTGATCACCAGCACAGCGGTGATCAACTTGGCATTGTTAAGTGATATTTTCATTTTAGTTAGGATTATCAGTTTAGGTAATTATTTGTAAACTCGAACGTAGTCGACTAGTAGCGTTTGTGGAAAGACAGTTTCACTGTTGGGAGCTCCCACAAAATTTCCGCCTACCGCCAGATTGATCAAAATGAAGAAGGGCTTATTGAAGACCCATTCGCCTTTTACATCGGCTGGTGTGATTTGATTGTAGAGCACATTGTCCACATAGAAGTTAACATATTCGGGGCCCCACTCAATTCCAAACACGTGAAATTCAGTATCGAAGCGGCCGTTTTTCAACGTGTAGCTTTTTGAAACAGATTCGCCTGCAGAATATCCGGGGCCGTGTACAGTGCCTAAAACTACGGATGGATTTTGACCTCTGAATTCCATGATGTCGATTTCTCCAGCTGCCGGCCAAGGATTGGTATCAATGTCGGCACCCAGCATCCAAAAGGCCGGCCATAATCCTTGTCCCCAGGGCAAACGCATACGTGCTTCAAAGCGGCCATATTGTTGTTCAAACTTGCCTTTCGTTAAGAGTCGTGCTGAAGTGTAGGCGGATCCGTTAAAGGATTCTTTCTCTGCTGTGATAATCAAATATCCATTCTGAACCGTAACGTTTTTGGAGCGATCGGTATAATATTGAAGTTCACTGTTTCCCCAGCCATTCTGCCCGGTGCCAATGTTGTAATTCCACGTAGCAGGATTTGGCGCACCTGATGTGTTGAACTCGTCTTGCATGACGAGTGTATTGAAGTTCGTCACTTTCTGTGTGTCATCGGAACAACCAAGTATTAAAGACACTATTACCAATACGCTGGCAACGATTTTTGAAAGCTTTATAGGCTTAGATTGATTTAACTGGTTCATCTTTTTCCATTTTAAATGAATATGTATAAATTGTCTTGCTCGCAACCTTGATAATGCCTTAGTCTCATTGTCTTTTAAGTAGTACTCTTCCACCATTTGTATCTCTTAGATGTCTTAAGCCTTCCACGTATATAAAAAACTGTAAAAAAAGGACATGCTAGGGTTCTATTGCAATATCTTAGTTACGGAAACTTAGCCACATAGTGCTCTCCGGAGTTGTTCCATTGAAAGTGTTCCCGAGCCCAACTGCTGTATCAAAGTAAGACCACCTGTAGTTGCTAAATATCTGCTCGCTAACGTCACACATCTCAAATCCACATTTGGTGCATATTCGCCATAAGGTATTCCAAGGTAGATGCCTTCTGACTCTGAGTACTTTAGATTGAAGTCAGCAAAAAAATTGAACAATTGATTCAGTACAAGGGGGTTCGCTCTTAAATAACTAAATGTGTTCGGAGAGTTGTTTGATACTAAAAACAACCAATCAAAAAATGAATCAATAAAGGCTTGTTTGTTTAGGTGTTGGGAAGCAGTTATATTACCCGATACGGGCATGGAACGTCCAAGTTGCCAAATCCACGCTTTTTGATAGAAGCTAACTATTTGACTCCTCAATGTAGGAAACATAAAGTCATAGCTCGAATACGAACCAAACGGTCTTAGACTAGTTGTATTTGGAAGGTTTCTGATATACAAATCGTTGGAACTATGCGTTAGCCCCGCCTGATTCAGTGCATCGATTGTGGATTGGGGAGGTGGAACCGTCCCAGTAATTACAATGACTTTGCAATAATTGGCCATCAAAGATTGGGCGTTAGGTATTTTATTGTAGTTCACCTGTACATAATTACAGAAAACACTCAACGGAACTTTGACTGGTACGTTACTCGGTTTAGGTGTATAGTATTGCGAACTTGCAATACTTCCACCAATTGACGTGCCTTGTGCTTTTGATTTTCCATTTTCTGTTAACTCGGAGTCACTGCATGAAAACATTAGCGACACGAGAAGCCAAAGAATCGTGAGATAAACTAGATTTTTCATATACAAGTTGGTTTAAATTAGGTTTTGTGAAGTTGACCACGGTTGGCTTATAATCAGCACAACCAAATATTAATGACAATCTTACCATTAAGCTGGCAATGATTTTGAAAGCGTTCTAGGCGTAGATTGATTTAACGGGCTCATCTTTTCCATTTTATTTGTAGAAGTATAAATTATCTAACAGAAAGTTGATGTTTCCGACAAACACAATTTGCGCTAGGTTATTTTTTTGTGTCGCAATACTGCCAGTGAGTGGAATATCAACACTAACCCATTCTCCTTTTTTGATCGCACTTGATTGGAGAACGTACGTTATTTCTTTATCATCCACAGTAGGAGCTCCCGTATTGACATCTGTATTCAGTACACCATTAGCTCCCCGATCTCTTATTTTAATTTCGAAATTCGCGCTAGTCGGCTCGTTGGTCCAAATATCAAGGTGAAGAAACTGCATAGTGCTTGCATCTACAGTAGGGTTATTGAATTCGATTCCCACATAGTTCAACTTGCTGTAATACTTTAGATTGTCGTTGTTGAAAACGATATCAGCAGTTTGCGTAGTAGAACCTCCATAGAATCCGTTAAAGAAATCAACCGGTACGTTGGTGTATACATCGCTAAATAGCGAAATAACGTTTGCGGCAGGCTTAACAGGAGCAATTGGCAAGGTAATATTTCCAGAGGACGTAATTGAAAGGGAACCCCTTGCCTTAACTCCATCCAAAATAGCTGTGATTTTAGCAGTGCCAGGACCCACCAAAGTCACAACGCCCTTCTCACTCACTTGTGCCACACTGTTATTGGATGATGTAAATTTATAGTAAGACGGTGCTACCAATACCGTTTGATTAAGGCCTGATGCCAAATTAAATGTTTGTGTCAAACCAGTTATGGTGGTGGTGGATCCGGTAAATGAGGACTCCACTTTATCTTCACCGTTAAAAATGGCAGGCCGGGGTTGCGCTACAGTTCCCAGTTTTTCAAACTTCAATTCATCGATCCAAAACGTATAGCCGTTTCCACTTTCAGGCCCTTCGGCATACCAAAACATTCCTTTTTCAAATGTGAGTAGGGAAGGATCGGGAATCGGAATAGTGTATTTAGTCCATGTCGTATTGATTCGCATGTTGGCGAGCGTTACCATGTATTTGTTTTCACCAAAGTCATTTCCGAAACCAATCTCATTGATCGTTCCGGCCTGTGTAGACTTTGCCCAAAATGTGAGTGCGTCAAAATCGGATAAATCGCGGCCTCCGGCATCGGGGAAAATGGCCCCGGCATAGGCTCCGGATGCATCCCCTACATTGGGCACATCTATTCGCATGGATGCGGTGCCTGCGTAACGCGTTTCGGTATCCACGGTAAATGCATTCAGTTTTGATCCTGCAAAAGGAAAATATTGCAGTCCGCCCACAAACCCGTCAATAAATACTCCGGGTGTATTGGGATACTTGGCAAATTCAACCTCATCCGATAAGTTTCGCTGGCAGCCCACAATAAAAGCGGACATGATACCGAAGAGGATAGCGAGAGTTTTAGTATTTGTTCTCATGTTTTTCATTCTTCAAGTTTTTATTTCCCTACACTGATACGCACATACGTTCTAAGTTCCCATTCATTGCCATTGGGGAAACCCACCGGGCTGATGATAGGAGAGGTGGCAAACTCTTCGGCCACATTGGGCAAATAGCGCGGTGAGTATTTATCCAGCGAGCGCCAAATCATTTGAATACCTATGGAAGTGCTTGGAAGGATAAACCAATCCGGTTTTCCTACTGTGGTAGACAGATCTGCCATGAGCTGAACCGGGAACGTGAGGTTAAAATCGCGGTGGTAGTCAAACGGACCCCAATCATTGAATTTGATATGCGAGGAGAGTTTTACTTTTTTATAGATCACTCTGAAATCAGCACCAAAGCGGTCGATCGCCCGGGCGCTCGGTCCATTGGCTTGTCCATTTCCACCGTACAAGTTGGCAATTACTCCGAATTGCGGACTGATTTTTGAAACGATGCGGGTGTTTACTTCCCACAAATCCAAGGCTGGTGGTGCGCCAATGGCTGCCGTAGGTACACGTCCCGTTCCCGGGAAGATTACTGCGGCATCTTGGGAGGTAGGTAAGTGACGATAAACGAAGCCAATGCTGGCGGCAAGTCTTGCATCCTCCGAGCGATCGTTGTCCCATTCATACATCCAGGTTCCGGGCGTTGGGTCAAACGTTAACAACAACTCACCGGCTACTGTCTCGCGGTTAGAGCGTACTACAAAAGGATCCACTAATATATTGCGTAGACGTGCGGGGCCACCGGCATTTCCGGGCATCGGATCTACCAATGGTTTCTGCCACATAAAGTTCGGTGCGATCTGCCACTTGCCAATAGTATATGTGAAACCTGTTAACACGTTGTTTTTATTTCCGCTACCGCTGTCTTTTAATCGCCAGCCTGTAAAGGTTGTCGTGTTGTCGCCACCACCATTCGCCACCAAACCTTGGGAGGCTGCTTGCGCATACCAATTAACCCGGCCGGATGCATACGTTAATTTTATCTTTCCACCCCAAGTGTCTGTGTTCCTGATTTTATCCACATACGTCTGGTAGTTTCCTTCTTGGCCACGTGCCACCTGAAATTCTCGGCCCACCAATGGTTGACCACCCCAGATACCACCCAATTCTATTTTTAATTTGTCGAATAGTTTTCTGGAAACTTGTAAGGTTAATCGTCTAGTACGTGGCTGTGGCACGGCCAATGAACTGACCGCTGCTCCCGGATCATCCAAATCTTCGTGCATGATTCCGGTCACATTGATTTTACCAACATCCCGACTGTACTTTAATAGAATAGCAGGGTTTGCTCCCCACCACAACTCACGGCCATACGCAATCTTAAATCCATTCAGTGACTTTTTACCACTGATTTCAAGCCCCTGTGGAGCCAATCCGTTATAGATATCAATGTTGGGTCCATAGTTTGCTTCCGGATATAGCCCGAAGAAATCGCCTTCATACCCCCAGTGATAGTGGCCGGTGCGGTAGAAGCCATTCAGGTCAAATAGTTTATGATTCCAGGTATAATCGGCACGGTATACTTGCACACGATCTAGCGTGGTAGTTACTGTTCCATTAGGCGTTACCAACACTTGTGGGCGCCCGCGGTTTTCGTAAAAGATTTCGTTGATCGGATTGAGGGCCACATTGCCCAGCACGTTGAATGAAACATTCGCCCTTACGTTGGGAGCGGGATTCGCTTCGATTCCCACGAAATACGACTCCATGTGATCAAAGCCGAGTTTGTTCGGGAATGTGGTTTGAGCAGGGTTGACTTTGTTAGGCGTGGTAATCAATTTACCACCGGTAACAATAGTGGATAGTTCTGCTCTCAGTTCACTGATCCGAACCTTTGAATTCTGTTCGCCAATCAGCGCGGCTTTATCACCACGTGCTTTGATGACTGCATCCATTAACTGGATATTGCTGAAGTGATTGTCCACTCCGGCCAAGTTTACGCCATCGCGATACGGATTTAATGTATGTACTTCTTTTAAGGCGTAATAGGCCGCACGTGGATATAAGGTATATAGCCCGCGTGGGTTAGTTGGACCTTTCGCACAGATGCCAAACCACTCTTCATTAATGTTGTTCTCGCCTTTGCGGAAATCGCGGAGATAACCGCCATTTGACCACGAAGCATTATCGTCATGGATGTCCAGGTTTTTAGTTTGACCGAATTTCCACCAGCCATCGCTGAACTGGAAAGTAAATCCGCCTAATGAATTGTTCGCTTTCCCCAGTCCGGCCGCGTTTGCATAGATCTCTTTCCAGTTGCCCACCATATAAAAGGCTTGTGATTCCTGATCTTCAGCATTGTCTTGCACATTGAATGCATCGGCCCCAAACTCGGTGAACAAAATAGGCTTGTTCAACTCGTCCTTTACACGCTGAAAGGCATCGCCAAACGAAACGCCCCGGTACATGTTGGTACCAAAGATGTCGATGTCTTTACATTCATCCTTGATGATCTCTAAGAACAAAAGATCTCCATTGCACATCGCTACCGGGTGACCAGTGTCTTTCAATTTCATTGCCAGAGTAGCCTCATTGAACAACTTGTACATGGCAGTTGCGCGGGCGGTTGATTTCCGGTCTTTGATTGGAATATCTTCAGTTTCGGCTCCTTCCCAGAAGAGGCCATAGTTATTTTCATTACCTAATAAATAGAGGAGTAGACCGGGTGTGTCTTTGTAGTCGTTCACCATCTGGGTTACTTCTGCCAGCAACAGCTTGCGTACCCGTGGGTCGCCATACTCCGTATTGGGAGCCCACGCACCATCGATGGTAAGGCCATAGCGGCCAAATGAATGGTTGAGCATCGTGTAGATGCCGTAGTTCTCGTAGATGTATTTGATCCATCGGGCAGGAACACCGGTGTACTGGCGGATTGTATTGATGCCCATGTTTCTTAATAATGACATCTCAGAGTCCAATGCGGCCTGAATAATGTCGTCCGGCTGATTCCATAAACTATAAGAGAAGTTGGTTCCAATTGGAAAATAATCCCAATTCATCCCGTTGACCATCAACTCCTTACCATTTACATTCAGCTTCATCCCACCTGCATCCTGCCTCACCATCACCTGACTGGGCTGACCCAGCGCAGAGATCGAAAACAAGAGAAGGGCTACCATGTAGATATTCTTCATATTCGGTTTTTTAGGTTAAACAACATATTCAATCGATTGTCTTGATACTTTATCGAAATCGGTTGAAATTTCGGTACAACCGAACGAAGCAGGAAAAAAAGGACTACATCAATTCCTTTCAACCACTACTACAAAACCTCTCATGCATCGGTTTGAATTGCTTAAAATGAATACATTTGGTACACAACCCTGCTCAAAAGGTGCATTTATGGACAAATTTCAAAGAGGTATAGCCAGAACTGTGGTAATCGGGATATTGCTGAACTGCACTTGTCTGATTTTTGCGCAAACGGGGAAATATCCCATTAAAAACTTTGCACCATCGGATTATGGTGCCGGCATTCAGAACATTGACTTTGCTCAAAATAGAGATTTAAGCCTATTTGTAGCCAACAATCTGGGGGTTTTATCCTTCAATGGTACCACCTGGGGCAAACACGCGCTGAATACGGGCAAAAAGCAACGATCACTTGCCTTTGATGATACGTCCGACCGGCTATATGTGGGGTCGCAGGGCGAATTTGGCTATTTTGAAGCCAATTGGCATTACGTATCGCTGCTCGAAAAAACACCGGATCGTTTTCGCGATTTTGATGAGGTATGGGACGTTTTACTGCACGACTCAAAGGTCTATTTCTGCACGTTTCAGGGAATATACATTTATAACGGTAGCACGGTAGAAGTAGTGAGGCGACCAGGGGGTTTTAACCGTTCATTTCTAGCCGGAAACCGTTTTTTCACCCAATCACCGACCGGTGTTCTTTTTGAATTGGAGGGCACCCAATTGAATCCTATACCTCAAAACGAACATACCAATCAGGTGGTGGCAGGTGTGGTGCGCAACGAGGCCGGCATCATGGTGTTTTATAACTCTGGGCATATCGAGTTTTTGAATTCCTTAGGGACTAAGGAACAATACACTGAGTTAGTGAACGTGCTGGCCGGTAAATATGTAAATCATGTCATTCAAATCTCTGATGGACGGCTGGTTATCTCCACACAATTGGCAGGGCTTTACATTTACGATCAACTGACCCGACAAATCGAAAATATTTCCATTGCAGGAGGGTTAATGTCCAATGCCTGCTTGCGGGTTTTTCAAGACCACACCGGAAATCTGTGGGTGGGCATGCAAAACGGGATAGCCCTCATAGATATTAAGTCACCCTTGCGGTTGATCAATCAGAATATTGATCTGCAGGGCAGTGGTTACGAGGCATATGAAGTGGACGAGGGTACTTATTATACTACGAGCAACGGGATTTATTTTCTCGCTAAAGGAAAAACTAAGAGTGAATTTTTGATCGGAACGGAAGGGCCTGCGTATGGCATGCAATGGATCAACGAAAAGTTATATGCGGGGCATCATACCGGTTTGTTTTTATTGAAACAGGGCAAAGCATTCAGACGTGCCTATTGTGAAGGCTTATGGCAGATAAAGCAACTGCGATCCAATCCAGCATATGCCGTTGCCGGAACGTATACAGGATTGCACCTTTTTCAGTTGGATGACCGCGGGGAATTGCGCGATGCGCAGAAGATTTCTGGATTCAATGAATCAAGCCGCTTTTTTGAAGAAGACCGCAAAGGCCGAATATGGGTGGGGCAATACTACAAAGGTTTGTACCTCGTAACACTTAAAGAGTCATTGAGCGATGCCACCGTCACAAAAATTTCGGATATGTATAAGCTGCCGATTCAAAAATACATTTTTCTAAGCCGCATTGATGACCAATTGTATATCTGTTCGGCCAAAGGAATATTTAAGTTAGATCAATCGACCGACAAAATTATTGAAGAAGAGGTTTTCTCGAAAGTCGTTGGAAAAAACTGGGTATATCAACTGGTACAAGACCGACAAAAAAATGTATATGTGTATTCGAAAAATCTGGTGGGTTTTTTCAAAAAGGTAAGCACCGAAAATTATGTGTATGTGCCTTCTTCCTTGTTTCAACTGCGTCAGTCGTTTAACAATGACTTGCTCAGCGTTTCGCGCAACGTGCGTGAAGGCGTTTTGTTCAATGCGAATGAAGGATTCATTCAATACACACCTGATTTGGAAGAAGCAGTGCCAGCCTCCAATCAACCCTTACTCAACCGAGTGGTAAATGTGGGCGAAGACAGTGTGCTGTATGCACGCATGCCTTTTCAGGTTCGTCCGGAAAAAACAGATCCGATTCGAATTCAGGAGGGTACGCGTGTTTTGCAATTCATCGTTGAATCTTTCAAGTTTAAAGATGTTAGTAATCAGCAATTCCGCTATTATTTAAATGGCTTTGATGAAGACTATAGTGATTGGACTACGACAAGCATTAAGGAATACACCAACCTGAGAGTAGGGAATTACCAGTTTCATGTGCAAACGTTTAATTCTCGGGGAGAAATCGTAACCAGCCAACCATTGCTGGTGGAAGTGTCGCCATCCTTTTATAAAAGCCCGCTAGCTCGCGTCATTTATTTTATGATAGCTCTTTTGGTACTCTATTATATCTATCGGTTTCAACGGCAATACTACCGGGCCAAGCAGGCTAGGATGGAACAGGCGAAACAAAAAGAACTTGCCCAAAAACAACAGGAGCTTCAAGAATTAAAAGAAGAGCAAATCAAAAGCGAGTTAAGTCATGTGAATAATCTATTGGCGGCATCGACCATGAACCTGGTGGTAAAGAATGAGTTCATGGAAAATATCAAAGAAGAAATACGCCAGGCAAAAATTACCGACAAAGTAGAAGACAAACAACGCGCGTTGGAGAAAATCATCAAAGAGATTGACACGACACTAAAAGTGCAGGAAGATTGGAAACAATTTGAACATCACTTCGACCGCGTGCATGGCGATTTCCTCAAACGACTTACACAAGAGTTCACGGATCTGACTCCGGGCGAACAAAAGTTATGTGCATTCCTTCGCCTGAAAATGGATACCAAAGAAATTGCTAATCTGATGGCTATTTCCCTGCGCGGTGTGGAAGTAACTCGTTATCGCTTGCGCAAAAAGTTTAAACTCGAAACACACCAAAATTTATCGAAGTTCATTTTAGAGTATTAATCATCAGCAGAAAACAGATTACTTGGCCACACCATTCATCAGCGCTTCACTCATTAAAGAGGGTGGCATGTTTCCAATTTTCATCAAGCGATCGTGAAAGTCTTTGAGTGAGAATGCATTTCCCATTTTTTCTTTAACCTGATCGCGCATCTTCAGGATTTCCATCATGCCGGTGAAGTAGCCAATAAAATAACCCGGAGAAGCGGTTGACGAGTCTACTTCCAGTTGAGCTGCCCAGCGAAGAAAGCCAACCTTGTCGGTCATTAACTGAATAGCATCTTCATACGAAAGTTTGCCGGTATGCATTCCCACATCGTAGATCACCCGCGCGTTGCGCCATAGGCGTAGTTGCAGTTGGCGCAGGTGGATTCGCTCATTCGGAAAGAAGCCTGTTTCTTGCATGAGCTGTTCATTATACAAGCCCCAACCTTCCGAAAATATAGAAATGCCATTCTGCCTGCGCAGCTTCCGGGCATGATTCAACTGATACAACCCTTGCACGTGATGACCACCATACGTTTCATGTGGAGCTGTGACGATGATTACACCCCAGTCATGCTCTACTAAATACTCTTGTTTTCGTTTGGCATCCCACTGTTCCTCGTAGGGATTAATCATCCACTCCGAAGTATAAATGCTGTCCTGATCTTTGGATTTTGCACTGGAGAAATTTCCGTAATACGAAGTTTTGCGAAGGTATTCAGCACGGGGCACTACGTTCAC
>JAJTHV010000030.1 GCA_021300095.1 Flammeovirgaceae bacterium
CAATCAAGTGATTTTGCAATCGCATTGAACAATATAGCCACAGTACAAGTGGAAAAGAAAAATTATGTACTGGCCGAAAAGTATCTGAAAGAAGCAATAACAATCAACGAAAAATTAAATAGCAGTACAGGCATCGATTTTAATCACCTGAATCTGGGAAAGGTTTATTCTCAATGGGGTAAACCAGAATTGGCTGAGACCAATTTTAAGCTGGCGATGAATAACCGAACCAAATATCTATTAGCCAATTTTTATTTCCTAAGTGATAATGAAAAAGCTCAATATTGGAATAGCAATAAAAACTTTATTGAATACTTCCAGTCGTTTGCTGCCAATCGTTCGAAGCAGAACCCTGCCATTGTTCAGGATTTGTATAATCTGCAATTGGCTACAAAAGGAATTTTACTGAGTACCTCCAATAAAATCAAAAAACGTATTTTAAGTAGTGGTGATTCCGTGATGATCAATCACTATTACCAGTGGTTACGCCAGCGCGATCAGCTCGCTCAGTTTTATGCATTGTCTAAAAATGAAATAAAATTGAAAAAATCGAGCATTGATTCATTAGAGCAATTGGCGAAGGCAACTGAAAAGGAACTGAACATTAATGCTGAAGATTTGGAAAAGGACAAAGGCCGCGAAACCACTTGGCGCGAAGTACAACGGGCACTCGCTCCAAACGAGGCCGCTATTGAAATCATTCGGGTGAGACACCACACATCACATCCTACGGATAGTATTCTCTATGTGGCAATGGTTCTTACCACCGAATCAAAAAATGGCCCGCAGGCGGTGGTACTACCGGACGGCAAGTTACTCGAAGGCCGCGCTTTGCGTTTTTACAAAAATGCCATCAGCACACAGTTGGTAGATTCACTGTCATACAAGAACTACTGGAGCCAAATTCACCGGCTCGTTAAAAACAAGACAAAGCTTTACCTCTCGTTGGATGGCGTTTACAATTCGATAAATCTGAGTACGTTACGCGATGCCTCAGGACATTATTTGGTAGAATCGAAAAACCTAACCATTGTTTCCAACACAAAAGATGTCGTTTATTTGAAGAAGAGCAACAACCTCTTTACGAAAACCAATGCAAGTCTTATTGGGTTTCCCAAGTATTTTATTGGCAAAGATCGCTTTAAGGAAAAAAGCAAACAACGCGACTTTAATTTCGATCAGTTATCGGAGCGCGACTTCACAGGCATTGCTGAGTTACCGGGCACTAAAACGGAAATTGAAAAAGTCGATGATATTCTTTCCATTCATCGTTGGCAAGTAAAAACGTATACACATGAAGAGGCAACGGAAGAGGTACTAAAGAAAGTAACACAACCCGGCTTGCTTCACATTGCAACCCATGGGTTCTTTACGGACGATAAAGATAAAAACAATACGGCCGATCCGATGCTTCGGGCAGGGCTACTGTTTACAGGTGCTGCCAATTTTTTGCAAGACAAAGTAAACTGGGGAACAGACAACGGCATATTGACTGCATACGAGGCATCCAACCTTAATTTGGATAATACCGAGTTGGTGATTTTGAGTGCCTGTGAAACGGGTAAGGGAGAAGTGCAGGATGGTGAAGGTGTGTATGGTTTACAACGTGCCTTTCAAACTGCCGGTGCCAAAGCTATTCTTATGAGTTTGTGGAAAGTAGATGACACCGCCACCCAAGAACTAATGACACTGTTCTATGAAAACTGGACTTCCGGTAAATCGAAATCAGAGGCGTTTAAGCAAGCACAACTTTCATTGAAACAGAAATATACTAGCCCGTATTATTGGGGTGCTTTTGTTATGATGGGCGAATAACTAAACAGAATATGCAATGACCAAAAAATCTTTAATTCTTGTAATTGCTGGTTATGTGCTCATGTCGTTTACACTAACGGGCGACAACTGGAACGTATTGCTTCCCGGAAACGAGTTGATTTACACCGTCACTTACGACCGGGAAGATTATCAATATTCCGTAAAGGTGGAGAAGCAAAAGAAAATATACACGTTTGATTATTCGATTAAAGGTGGCTCGAAAATTCTGTCTGGAATCTACCAATGCGAAGCCAACCCGAATTATGAATACAATCAAAGTACGCTGGCTATTCCCGGTAGCTCCATCGAAGGAAGTTTTGATCCGTTTATCTTGTTGGGAAAAGATTTGGCATTGAAGCTTGGTAAAATGAAGACGAATACAGAAACAACAATCGTGATTGAAGGTAAAACCTACACCCTTACCGTAAATGGAGTCGATTCATTTTCGTATGCTACTCAAAATGATCGCGAATACGTGGACGCATTGTATTGCTCCTTATCCGATGGAGGCAAAGATGGATCGCTCGTCATTGGCACCGAAAAAAATAAGCAAGTGATCTTTCAACTCGATATGCCCAATCTATTTTCAATGCAACTCGACACCATCCGCCCCGCTACGTATTGATTAGTTGAGCTTGATCAGACAAAATACTGCGTAATTAATCATATCCTGATAATTCGCTTTCACGCCTTCGCTGGCTAATGTTTTTCCTTTGTTGTCCTCAATTTGCTTTACACGAAGGAGCTTCATTAAGATAATATCTGTAATGGAGCTTACCCGCATTTCGCGCCAAGCTTCACCATAGTCATGGTTTTTGTTTTGCAATAATTCAAAGGTTTCATTGGCCGCCAGGTCGTACAGGGGCTCCAACTCTTGAAATGTCATATCCATTTTTTCAGACTCTTTCAGAGAAAGCTGAATCATAGCAATGATGCAATAATTGATGATGCCAATAAACTCATCTTTGATTGGGTCATCTACTTTTTGTACCCCTTTTTCCTGCACGCTGCGAATCCGTTGTGCTTTGATGTACAATTGATCGGTGATCGAAGGCAATCGCAAAATGCGCCATGCAGTGCCATAATCGTGGGTCTTCTTGGCAAACAAAGTTTTGCAGGTGGCAATTACCTCTTTATATTCGTGCAGGGTTCCTTCATTCATAAGCAGTGCAAAGTAAATTATTTTCCGTCAACAAAACACTTCTTGTCAAATCTACGCTGGTCGATTTTTCATCACCGAAAGTGATGGGTATTGTGAATGTTACGCCCGATAGCTTTTTTGCCGGGAGCAGGCAGGAAGAAGCGATTGCCCAATTGAAGCAGGTGGAAAAAATGCTGACTGATGGAGCCGATTTTATTGATGTGGGTGGTTATTCATCACGCCCGGGTGCTCCGGAAGTGCCCGTAGAAGAAGAGTTGAATCGTGTCATACCCGCCATTCAGGCCATTGCAAAAGAATTTCCATCAGCAATCCTTTCGGTTGATACATTTCGTGCTTCAGTAGCAGATCGTGCATTAGATGTGGGTGCAGCCATTGTAAATGATATTTCGGCCGGGGATCTCGATACTACGATGATCGCCACTGTCGCGCGCTGGAAGGCGCCCTATATCGCGATGCACATGCGTGGTAATCCACAAACGATGGCCTCACTTACGAAATATGATCATTTGTTGAAGGATATCGTTTTCTATTTTCAAGAGAAGCTCCGCCTTTTCGCTGAAGCGGGCATTCATGATGTTATCATTGATCCCGGATTTGGCTTTGCCAAAACAGTCGAACAAAATTTTGAACTGCTCAATCACCTCAGCTATTTCCGTATTTTGGAGCGACCTGTACTTGCCGGTCTGTCGCGGAAATCAATGATCTGGAGAACCTTACAGACCAATTCTGAAAATGCGTTGAACGGTACCACTGCCTTGCATGCCGTGGCTCTGCTGAAAGGCGCATCTATTTTGCGTGTCCACGATGTCAAAGAAGCGGTAGAAACAGTGAAGCTGCTGAACAAACTGCTGTAACGGTAGGCAGTTCTGATAAATTCCGATTTCTGCTTACTAAATTCTATCTTTGTAGAAATGATTTTCCTCTTCAAAATTGGCTTTCTCGAAATCAGTTGGGTTGACCTGATTGATGTTACCCTGGTGGCCGTTTTGCTGTACCAAATCTACAAGCTGATTCGGGGAAGTATTGCCGTCAATATTTTTTTGGGAATACTCGCGCTCTATCTGGTTTATCTCATTGTAAGGGCTGCGCAAATGGAATTGCTTGCCACCATACTTGGTCAATTTATGGGCGTGGGTGTGTTAGCTATGATCATTTTGTTTCAACCGGAAATTCGAAAGTTTCTTTTATTGATTGGACGCGGAGCGGAAATTAACCGTGGTGATTTTTTGAAATCGCTCGCCAACTGGCGCACCAGCTACCACGATGATTTTGATGTGCACCAGTTGATGGAAGCGATTAAAACATTAAAAGCCACACGAACCGGAGCGCTGATTGTTTTTTCCAGAGATATTGAATTGAAGTTTTATGCTGAAACAGGCGACCCCATTGATGCGGAAGTGAATAAACGGTTGCTCATTTCCATTTTTAATAAGAACAGTCCCTTGCACGATGGAGCGGTGATCATTCACAAAGGTAGAATTAAGGCGGCACGCTGTGTGTTACCAGTAAGCGACAACGACCATCTGCCACCACATTTTGGATTACGCCATCGCTCGGCCATCGGAATGAGCGAGGCCACGGACACCTTAGTGGTGGCGATTTCAGAAGAAAGCGGCCGTTTGATTTTAGCACGTAATGGAAAATTCATTCGAGGTTTGAAACTGAAGACAGTAGAACATAAAGTATTAGAGTATCTGCATAACAGTGAACCTGCCAACTGGGAGGAAGTACACACAGAACCAGAACCTGCCGAGGCGCACGAGTCTAAAGCATAATCAATGAAACGTCCTGCTATACGCGTAAAATTAACATGGTCGGATTGGGCGATTGAGATAGTTGCCATCTTGATTTTAGTAGTAATGATTGGGCTTGTCCTTTCTCAATATGCAAATCTTCCTTCCATCATCCCGATTCATTTTAATGGAAGCGGAGAAGTGGATGGCTATGGGGGAAAATGGACTATTTTGTTGTTAACCTCTGTAGCAATTGTGATTTATCTACTTACTACTTTGACCGTTCGATATCCCAATTTGATGAACTATCCGATTCCCATCACAGAAGAAAATCACGAGCGCCAATTTTTGAATGCGGTGAAGATGATGCGGGTGCTGAAATGTTTATCGGTTATTCTTTTTTTCTTTTTGGTTAGCGGAATAATTCAAAATGCTTATCAGAAAGCATCAGGTATCGGGCGGTATTTTTTGCCCATTGTCCTCTTTTCTATTTTAAGTTCCGTTGGTTATTTTTTGTACCGTGGATATAAATTGCGATAGAGTTGTCGCAACAAAACACGAATTTTTCACTTTTATCTTAAGGTAATAAAATGAAGTATTGGTTGATTTTTCTTTTCATCGGTTGTTCTGAATTTGTTTCAGCTCAATCTATTGAAACGGTTATCCAAAAAGGACACGAGCTTTCGGTGATAGCCGTGGCTATTAGTCCTGATAGCAATTATGTGGCAACCGGAAGCCGTGATAAAACCATTAAACTTTGGGAGTTGAGTTCCGGACGTGAGGTGCGAAGCTTTCTGGGCCATGAAACTTCTGTAAATGCGATTGACTTTAGTCGCAACGGAAAGTATCTCGCGTCCAGCAGCACGGATAAAACCGCTCGCTTGTGGGAGGTAGCCACCGGCAAATTGGTATTCACCACCGAAGAGCAAAAAGATTTTCTGACCGATGTAGCGATCAGTCCGAACGGAAAATATTTTGTAGCGGCAGGCTATCCCGATTCGGCAATCGTGGTCGATATCGCCACCAAAAAAATAGTCAAGAAGATGGGTGTCAATGCCGATCAAGGTTTAGGAAGTGGTGTAAACATCGCCTTTAGCCCTGATGGAAATTGGATTGCTTTTGGTGAAGATAATCGCACAGCAACTGTGTATCAAACCAACACATGGAAGCAAGTTTATAAGTTTCAAAAAGAAGAAGGATGGTGTGGCGGTTGCGGCACCCAAATAGTTTTTAGCCGCGATAGCAAATCATTTTTTATGGCATCGCACAATGGTGAAGTGAAACGTTATGATCTCGCGAATGGCAAGTTGATGCATGTGTATGCTGAGAATATCGATGAACTTCGGTCCATTGATGTGAGTAGCGACAACCAAACATTGTTGGTCTCTACCAAATCGGAAGCCTTCGTATGGAATATTCTTTCCGGAAAAGAATTGGCAAAGATTAATCCGGCAAGTACGGAAGACTTGAACGAAGCTTGTTTTACGATTGATGGCAAGGGCATCATTTTCACTTCAAACGACAATACCGCCACTATTTGGAACATCAAACAAAATAAGCTTACCAAGTCGTTGACCGGTTTTTTGAACCAGCGTGATAAAGGCGGAATTACCTACAACTATAACGATATGTGGGAGCGCGACATCTACGATTACATCCGCTTCAAAAATAATTTGTTGATCACTGCCGATGGCACCGAATTGATCAAAGGAAAATTCGGCAAGAAGCTAAAGCGATGGAACATGGCTACCGGCAAAACCTCCATGGAATATGTGAGCCACCAAAAAGGAGTGGTGTGTTATGTTTTATCTGCCGATGGCAAGCGCCTTCTCACAGGCGGTGGCGATGGCAAACTTGTGTTGTGGGATGTGGCCAAAGGCGACACACTCCAATTTATCCAATCGTATGATCATCCGGTGTTGGATGTTCATTTCAATGAAGACGAAACAAAGATCATTTCAGCCAGCTGGGATGGCACGATGAAGATTCACGATATCAAATCAGGAAAGCGCATTCACTATTTTGATTTTGGTCAATTGGGTTCTGCTTACAATGTACTTTGGTCTCCAAGTGATTTGTATGTATTCACATCGCATGGAAAATTTTTGAAAATGTGGGAGGTAGATACACATGCCGAAGCGAGAAACTTTGTAGGACATTCGGAATTGATTTCTTCTTTATCGCTGAGTGCGGATGGAAAGATACTGCTAAGTACAAGCCGAGACGGAAGCACACGTTTATGGGATGTTGGTACAGGGCTGATGATTCGCAAATTGGTGAACGAAGGAGCGACCCATGTCGGACTATTTAGTGCCGATGGTAAATCCGTTTATACGGCTGGTTCTGATCGCCTGATTCGTCAGTGGGATAGTAACACTTCAAAAGTGTTGCGCGTTTTCGAGGGACATAAAAGCGATATCTCCACCTTGCGTCTTCATCCAAATGGAAAGATGCTGATCAGCTACAGCGTAGATGGTTCCACAAAGTTTTGGGATTTGCAATCGGGTAAAGAATTTTTTGAACACATTCATTTTGGCGAGCGCGATTGGATGGTGAAGAACCCGGACGGCTATTTTAATGGAACGGATAATGCCCGTCAATACATTCATTTTGTGGATGGCATGAAAACCTATTCAGTCGATCAGTTTTTTGATGAGTTTTATCGACCTGATTTGTTGCCGAAGATTTTTACTGAGCGCGGTGGAACGGATGACAACAAGGGTGTTCAAGGTAAACTGAATCAATCACCTCCACCTTCCGTAAAGGTAGCAGCTTTAGCAACCAGCGATCCAACGAAAGCAGAAGTTTATATTCGGGTGACAGATCGTGGAACCGGTGTGCGTGAGTTGAAACTTTTTCACAATGGTAAGCGCGTGGTTCTTCCTGTGGACACTAAACTACCAAATGGAAAAGACCAGACCGCTACCGTGAAAGTGAGTTTAAATTTGGTGGGAGGCACAAATTCTTTTTCATCTTCTGCAACGAATCATGATCGCGTAGAGTCTGACCCTGCTGCTGCCGAACTCTTTTCGGAGACGTCTTCTAAAAGTAGTACCTGTTATATTCTGGCTGTCGGGATCAATCAGTACAAAAATTCAAAACTAACGCTCAGCTATGCTAAACCCGATGCGGAATCATTTGGAAAAGTAATGGACGAAAGAGGGAAACTGTTTAAGAACGTAGTGATGAAAACCCTTTATGATGGTGAAGCTTCGAAGTTGTCTATTTTAGCCGCCTTGGATGAACTAAGTACTAAAATCAATCAGGAAGATGTTTTTATCTTTTATTATGCGGGGCATGGGAGCATGGTCGACAATCAATTCTTTTTCATTCCAACCGAAAGCTCGCGCCTCTACGATGTGAGTTCGCTTCGGAAAGAGGCCATCGAGGCCTCCGTTTTACAAGAAAAGTTTGGAAACATCAAGGCTTTAAAACAGTTGATTGTCATGGACGCTTGTCAGAGTGGGGGATCGGTGGAGTTGTTAGCAAATCGCGGAGCCGCAGAAGAGAAAGCCATCGCTCAATTATCGCGAAGTGCGGGCATTCATGTGATGGCCTCCGCTGGTAGCGAGCAGTTTGCTACCGAGTTTGCCGAATTGGGACATGGTCTTTTTACGTATTTATTAATCAAAGCTTTGCAAGGCGATGCAGACGGTGCACCGAAAGATGGTAAGGTTACTATTTACGAGTTGAAGTCATACTTAGATGATCAGGTGCCAGAGATGACGCGCAAGTTGAAAGGTAAGCCGCAGTATCCTTACACTTTTTCGCGTGGACAAGACTTTCCGGTAGTGATTGAGAATTGAGAAAAAGTTTTGGGTAAATAAGAAACGCATCTTGGTTAAATGACGGTTTCAACAATTTGAAATGAAAGAGGTCAGTAAGGCTAAATTTTATGTGGTCAAGTATTTTTTCTTGGCTTTTGCTCTTTTGCAAGCTTCGGTAGCAACGGTGTTGCTGTTTCAATTTCATGATACACCTCGAAACCGGGCAATCATTGTGACGATTTTTTTATTTAGCGTTATACTCTTCTCCATTCAAGTAATCGTTAATGACAAGATTAAGCGCGTGGCTATTAGCAAAAAGAAAGTCATCATATTGAATGGAGCGAAAAGAAAAAGCTACAGTTGGTCGGAAGTAAAAGAGATAAAATTCTTTGCCTTGCTCAATATGTATAGTTTGAAGATAAAGGGAAAGACTGGGCGAATTTATTTTCTGCCAAACTCTCCCCAAACTATTTTAGGAGTTCCTTCATCAATGCCCGAGTTTCTTCAAAAGAAGATCAGCAAGGCCTAAGCTTCGCAGATTATTCACTAATTGTTTGCACCAACGCCTTGATTCTTTAAGACGAGGTATTCCAGAAAAAGCACATCATTCCATGCCGGACAATAATGATAAAATAGTCCTGCTTTCAGTTTTGTCAGTAACCTGCGCTTCCCATTCGAAAAATATGATGGTACATTGCCTATGAAGAATGGAAAGTTGCTCTTTTCGATTTCCTTATTTAATTCAGACAATTCGGGAAGTACAAGTAGTGGTGCTGCGTAGCCCCACTTCATCAATGCTGTGCTAATTATGATCTTTTCCAGTAAATCCTCTTGGTGTTCAAGTTCATTGAGTGCGAGTGCATAAAGCGTAGGCTTTAATGCTTCCAGTTTTGGGATAGCTCGCACGTACATCAATCGTGAGATGTGATAGAGGAGTAGTGACGTTTTGCCATAGTAGGGTGAAATGCCCAAAGGTTGCCGTACAATATCTCGGTTTTGAATACTGGCTACAATCAAATCTAAGC
>JAJTHV010000120.1 GCA_021300095.1 Flammeovirgaceae bacterium
AAAACACCGTATCCTTCTTTGGATTGATTAATAAAAAAATACAATTATGAAAATAGTCAAAGTTGCGAGAATCTTTAGCCTGTTGGCTTTGATGGCTACGCTTTTTATGACATCCTGTAAAGATGATGCTGTAAAGCCAACACTTAAGTCAGCAGTTACGGCCAACGAACTGTTGGCACCGACTGCTACTGCGTACGTTTTAACAGTTGAAAATGCCGCAAATACATTAGAGACGTTCAAGTGGACTGCTCCCAATTTTGGATTCAATTCTTCTGTAACCTATAAGTTGCAGATCGATAAATCCACCGGAGATTTTACAACACCATTGGAGTTAGCAACCGTAAGCAACGGAAAACTTGAAGTTGCTATTAAAGTGAGTGAGATGAACGAAAAACTTCTTGGCTTGGGTCTTAACCCAGAGGAAGCTGCCGCCGTTAAGTTGAGAGTTACTTCGACTGTCAGCGACAAAGTAGCTACTGTGATTTCAACCGTTAAGACAATCACTGTTACACCTTACGCCACTAGTTTCCCTCCCATTTATGGTATGGGAGCTGCGTTGAACGGTTGGGGCCCTTGGCCCGATGCGGCTGTTGAAATACAGAGCCCTTCATTTAAAAAATACGAAACGATCGCCAAGTTTACTGCTGGCGAAGCCTTCCGCTTCTTTGCACAAGCAGATTGGAATCCGGTGTCTTACAACTACCCTTTCTTTACTTCTGTAAGCTCGTTGTTCGAAAATGCCAATGATGGAGATAGCAACTTCAAATTTATAGGTACCACCGGATACTATAAAGTGGAGGTGGATTTAAAAGCCAAGACAGTGGTGATGACCGCAGTCGATGAACCGGTTATGTTTATGACCGGTGCGGGCGTTGGTGGATGGGATAAACCAGGCACAGGCGCAAGTGTAAAAATGACTTATGTAAAGCCAGGTGTATTTGTGGCAAATGCGAATTTTGTGGTAGGCGCTTTCCGCTTCTTTGCGCAGGCTGATTGGGGCCCAACATCCTATAATTACCCCTTCTTTACTTCCGTAGATGCGAAGTTTACAAACGCGAATGATGGTGACAAAAATCTTCAATTTACGGGTTCACCGGGCCCTTATAAAATCACAGTTGATATCAACAAAAAGACTGTTGTTGTCGGAGATTTGCCAAAGCCTGTTTTGTATATGACCGGTGCTGGAATTGGTGGATGGGATAAGCCCGGAATTGGAGCAAGTATTAACATGACTTACATCAGTGCTGGAGTTTATGAAGCCACCGCTAATTTTGTGAATAATGAAACTTTCCGCTTTTTTGCACAAGCAGATTGGGGACCAACCTCCTACAACTATCCATACTTTACAACAGTAGATGCACTCTTTGAGAACGCGAACGATGGAGACAAGAACTTCCGATTTATTGGAGCATCGGGTTCTAAAACGATCAACGTTAATTTAAATACCAAAGTGGTAACTATTAAACCGTAATTAAATTTTGTTTTAACTAAGAGGCTGTCTCATACGTTTACTGAGACAGCCTCTTTACTTTATACTCCGTTTTATGAAAAGATGTTTATTGATTTTGTTGTTGGTACCCCAGTTAACATGGGCTCAGGTAGTCACCACCAATCCTGCTTTTCCAGTGGCGAATCAACCCGTAACGATTACTGTGGATGTTACGGGTACTAGCCTCGCAAACTTTACGGCATATGATGCAAACACAAATCCAGTGTTTATTTGGTCATGGATTAAAAAAGCAGGCAGTACTGATTTTGATGCCCCTTCAAACGTGAATCCGGCTTCAAGCAATACAACTCTGACCAATGCAGCGAAGTGTACGCGCCAAAGCACAAATGTGTATCAGATCACCTTCACACCAACTACTTTTTTCAACAAAACGGCAGCGGATATTCCAAGGATTGGTTTGAAATTAAAAACCAACAACTGGAGTGATAACAAACAAACAGATGTAGATAAATTCATCGACTTTACATCTGGCTTTAATGCCACTTTTGCAACGCCAACAACAAACTCATTCCTGAAAAACACAGGCGACCAATTTCCGATCACTGTCAATGCTTCAGAGAGTGCTACGCTTACTTTAAAAATCAATGGTTCTACCGTTGCAACCCAAACAGGTACTACACTTACTTACAATCATACTGTAAATGAAACAAGCGGCACCACACAAGTCGTGTGTGAAGCTGTAGCTGGAACTCAGAACAAAACCATTTCATTTAATTATACCATTCGGACGACCACCGTAGTGCAGTCTCGCCCCGCAGGAATCAAAGATGGTATCAATTATTCAGCAGATCCTACTAAAGTGACGCTGGGGTTATGGGCCCCCGGAAAATCGTCTGTTTATGTGATTGGCGATTTTAATGATTGGGGCATCAACGCGGCCTATCAAATGAAAAAATCAGGTGAACATTTTTGGCTTGAAATTTCTGGCTTAACATCCGGAACAGAATATGCCTTTCAATACTTAGTGGATGAGACTTTACGAATTGCTGATCCCTATGCAGATAAGATTTTAGATCCGGACGATCAGAATATACCGGCAGAAACCTATCCTTCTCTAAAGGCATTCCCTGAGAAAGCACTAACCGATAAATGGTATTTCAATCGCTTATCGGTTTTGCAAACCAATCAGCAGCCTTACCAGTGGCAAGTCGCTAGTTTTCAAAAACCAGCTAAAGAAAAATTGGTGATTTATGAATTGCACATACGCGACTTCTTTGGAACTGGCAAAAAGAATTATCAAAACTTAATCGATACGATCAGTTACTTCAAACGACTGGGTGTTAATGCCATCGAACTGATGCCCATCACCGAATTCAGCGGCAATGATAGTTGGGGATACAACCCAAATTTTATGTTTGCTCCCGATAAATTCTACGGCACAAAAAACAAACTCAAGGAGTTTATTGATAAATGCCATCAGAATGGTATTGCCGTCATTTTGGATGTTGTCATGAACCAACAAGATTTGCCCAACTCGTATTTGATGATGGACTTTAACTTTACCTCATTCAAACCTACTGCCAATAACCGTTGGTTCAATGTGGACGCCACGCATCCATTCAATGTCTTTTTTGATATGAATCATGAGAGCCCGTATACCAAAACGTATCTGGATACCATCAACCATTATTGGCTGAATGAATTTAAAATGGACGGCTATCGATTTGATTTATCAAAGGGGTTTACTCAAACAAATAACCCAAGTAATGTAAGTGCTTGGGGAGCATACGATGCATCTCGCGTTGCTATTTTGAAGAGAATGGCCGACAAGATTTGGTCGCATACACCAACTGCCTATGTGATCTTAGAACATTTTGCCGATAATAGTGAAGAAAAGGAGCTGGCAGAATACAAAGCGGGAGAAGGAAAGGGAATGATGCTGTGGTCTAACTTTAACAATTCATTTAATCAAAATACGATGGGTTATGGCTCCTCAAGCAGCATCAGCGGAATGTATTATGTCAACCGATCGTGGACAGTGCCTCATAATATTGGTTATATGGAGAGCCACGATGAGGAGAGACTGATGTATAAAAATCTTCAATTTGGAAATGCGGCAGGTCTGTATTCGGTGAAAACACTTTCTACTGCCTTGAATCGAATCAAGGCTGCTAGTTTAATTTTCTATTCTATACCCGGACCAAAAATGATCTGGCAGTTTGGTGAATTGGGTTATGATAAAAGTATCAACACATGCACGGATGGAGTTACGATCAATAATGATTGTCGTACAGCCGCCAAGCCGATCAAATGGGATTATCAGCTGGTAGCAGATCGCGCCAGCTTATTTAATGTAACAGCCGATCTCATACGCCTGCGAAAAACGTATAGTGTATTTACAAACGGTGATGCAACGATCACGCCTGGAAATGATATCGTAAAACAGGTGATGCTCAAGAACAAACCGTATACGGCAACTCCAGCGAATGCATCGCAAATGAACGTTGTGTCTGTGGCGAATTTTGATGTGACCAACCAAACCGTTCAAGTTACTTTCCCACATACTGGCACTTGGTATGATTATTATGCCTATGGTGCGGCTATCAATGTTACTTCTACCAGTCAATCATTCGAAATGACTCCCGGTCAATATAAGTTGTATACCGATGTAGCTATTGAGAATTTGATTACTTCTATTAGCGAAGAAGCTATTTATTTGAGCGTTTATCCCAATCCTTCAAACGATGTGCTGCGTATTGATTCTGATCTTGAGATACAGTCAGTCCATCTCATCAACATGCAAGGTGCTATCGTACCATTGCGTCAGTTGGATGGAATATCTTGGGACGTAAGTACCTTAGCCAACGGGATGTATGTTGCTGAAATAAAGCTGGAAGGCGGAATCGTTAAAAAGCGGTTTTTGAAAAAGTAGCAGCCATGAATGAGATTCGAATGGTGCGCTTTGTCAGCAAATTCCGATTCTTGTTCCTGTCAACTTTTGCTTGTTTTTTCTTTTTTGCATGTAAGCAGAACAAAGATGTCTTGTTTATAAAACTAGATCCGACTGATTCTGGAATACAATTTTCAAACTTGATTGAAGAAACAGCCGAACTGAATATTCTTACCTATGAATATTTATACAACGGTGGGGGAGTAGCTGCGGCAGATTTTAATAACGATGGCTGGTGCGACCTTTACTTTACAGGTAATGCGGTCAGCAATAAACTGTACTTGAATCGCAAGAACCTCCGGTTTGAAGATGTAACCGTGGCTGCTGGCGTAGGCGGGCGTGCCATGTGGAAAACCGGTGTTACCACTGCCGATGTCAATAGCGATGGTTGGCTCGACATTTATGTCTGTTACTCTGGTGCAGACACAAGTCAAAATTTGTCAAATGAGTTATACATCAATAACGGGCAAGATGCCAATGGCCAAGTAACATTTACCGAACGATCCAAAGAATATGGATTAGATGCCGCTGGAACGTTCTCCACGCAGGCTGCATTTTTTGATTATGACCGCGATGGTGATTTAGATATGTTTCTGATCAATCACGGCAACCATTTTTATTCACCTTTTATCAATACCAATAAGTTGCGAAACATGCGGCATCCTAATTTTGGGAACCGCCTTTATCGCCATGATCAGCAACGAAATAATTTGACCGGCTTAACAAAATCTTTTTTTACGGAAGTGAGTGCAGAAGCCGGAATCCATGGAGGTGGCATCAATTTTAGTTTAGGTGTTTCTGTAAGTGATTTTAATAATGATGGGTGGCCGGATATCTATGTAACGAATGATTATGAAGAGCAAGATTTCTTCTATATCAATAATCGGAATGGCACTTTTCAGGAAACGTCCAAAGCATCGTTTGGTCACTTTTCCAGAAATGGAATGGGAACGGATGCAGCCGACTTTAATAATGATGGAAAAATTGATTTAGTAGAAGTAGACATGTGGCCGGAAGATAACTACCGACAAAAGTTATTGAAGGGGCCGGACGATTATAACCGATATCAGTTGATGTTGGATAGTGGATTTCATCACCAGCAGATGCGAAACACCTTGCAGTTAAATCAGGGAAATTCAAATGCGCAGATTCCTTTTTTCTCTGAAATAGGGCAAATGGCAGGTGTATCGGCAACGGATTGGAGTTGGGCTCCGCTTTTAGCAGACGTTGATAACGATGGCTTTAAAGACATATTCGTTACCAATGGGTACCTGCGCGGTTTCACAAGCCAGGATTTCTTAAAGTACACCGTAGAAGATGCGAAAAAAGAGGCAGCGCAGAAGGGAAAGACGTTGGAACTCTTTCAGTTAATTAGCCAGATGACATCTACGAAAACATCGGACTATATTTTTCGAAATAATGCGAATCTATCTTTTGAAAATGTTACTGAGAAATGGGGATTGACAGAACCTAATTTGTCATTCGGCTCTGCGTATGCCGATTTAGATAATGATGGTGATCTGGAAATCATTACGAACAATACGAATGAGGTCGCTAAAATTTGGTTGAATCATCAAAGTGAAATTGCCAATACACACTTCGTTGCGATTAAGCTGAATGATTTCCCTACGAATACTTTTGCTATAGGTTCAAAGGTTTATGTGCAGACCGATAGCTTGCAACAACTTCAAGAAGTTACTCCTACACGCGGATTTCAATCATCTGTTTCAACCATTCTTCATTTTGGATTGGGAGCAAGCAAAAAGAAGTATTCATTAAAGGTTGTTTGGCCCGATGGTAAAATAACGAAAACGTCTCTGGAGGAAACGAATCGCCTCGTGGAGGTTTCTTACAAAACAGCAGTGCCTAATCCGGAAATGGAGCCTTCCATTCATCCTGCATTGAAGGATATATCCGCTGCCAGCGGAATCGATTTTGTTCATCATGAAAGTAATTTTGTTGATTTTGATCGTGAACCGTTAATCCCGTATCAAATGTCGCGATACGGACCGGCTTTAGCCGTTGGTGACGTAAATGGAGATGGCCGAGATGATTTTTATGTAGGAGGCGGAGCCGACCAAAAGTCGGTGCTTTTTATCGGAGATGGAAAAGGAAAATATAGACACGCAGAATCTCAACCTTGGGAAGCAGACCGGGAGAAAGAAGATGTAGGGGCCGTTTTTTTTGATGTAGATGCCGACAATGATCTCGATTTGTTTGTGGTGAGTGGCAGTAATGAATTTGAAGGAGGCAGTGATCGATTAGACGATCGGCTCTATATCAATCAGGGCAAAGGATTGTTTCGTAAAGCAGCACCAGAGGCAACTCCTTCGGATCATATCAACGGAAGTTGTGTAACAGCCTGCGATTTCGACCATGATGGCGATATGGATTTGTTTGTTGGTGGCCATGTGAGGCCGAGAGCATTTCCGTATCATTCACCCAGTGCCATTCTTCGTAATGAGACCGATCGAGCAACGGGCAAGGTAAAACTAGTAGTTGCTACCAATGAAGTGAATCCCGATTTGCGTGAAATCGGATTAGTTACCGATGCAAAGTGGGTTGATTTGAATGGTGATTCATGGCAAGATTTGGTGATTGTAGGTGAGTGGATGCCAATTCGGATGTTTGAAAATCAGAAAGGTAAGTTGGTGGAGATTGCGGGTCCAGCATTGAAAGACACGGACGGTTTGTGGAATTGCATCGAGCCGCTGGATATAGAGGGGGATGGAGATATTGATTTCATTGTGGGAAATGCGGGCAGTAATTTACCATGGAGAGTTTCGGTTGATGCACCATTAACTGTGAGATATGGAGATTTTAATGGCGATAACCGAATGGACCCGTTGATATCCTATTACAATCATGGAAAGGAGTATCCAATAGCAACACGAGATGAAATGCTATTTCAATTGCCCGTGTTGAAGAAACACTATAACAATTATTCATCATACGCACGAGCTAACGTTGCAGAGATTCTCCATAATGCGGCTGTACATGAACCGAAAATTAAGCATATAAAATTACTGCAAACCATTGCATTGATAAATTATGGCTCAGGCAGTTTTGCGATAGATGTGTTACCGAATGAATTACAGATTTCGTCTGTCCACACCATAATTTCACCCGATAATTCGCAAAAGAACATAACAGATATTTTTCTGTTTGGAAATTTTTATTCTTCTAAAACGCAGTTTGGCCGTTCGGATGCCTCATTTGGTTCAAAAATTCAGTATGAAGATGGTCGAATTAAAGTGCAACAAAATGCTCTTTTCGACACCTGTTTTGATGCTCGAAAAGCCGCAATTTTGGATGGACACTATTTGCTCATTCTTAGCAATTTTGATAAAATAAGGGTTTTTGAGCGGGATAATTAGAAGACCGCAATCGTTTGCGCAATCGTTTCTTGTTTTTTTTATGCGGTTATTAGCGCTAAAACCTTAATAAATGGGTAACATTGCTTAGTAAGTAATTTTTAATTAACCCTAAACTAATTCAAACTATGACCAAATTGTATCTGTTTGTTCGCAGGTACCTCGCGGTGATGATGATGTTCGGGGCCGCCTCGGCCTTCGCTCAGCAATCCGTGTCAGGTAAAGTAACGTCTTCCGATGACGGCTCGGCAATCCCGGGTGTAAACATTCTCGAAAAAGGAACTTCTAATGGAACCGTCACTGATGCGGATGGAAATTTTACCATTTCCGTAGGTGCTAACGCTACGTTAGTTTTTTCTTTTGTGGGGTATACTCCCCAAGAAGCAGCAGTTGGTGCGCAAACAACTCTTAATGTAACATTGCAGTCAGACGTTACTGCATTATCAGAAGTAGTGGTTGTAGGTTATGGTACTCAAGATAAGAAAGAGATTACTAGTTCAGTTGCTACTCTAAGTACCAAAGACTTTAACGTAGGTAACATAAACGACCCTACTCAACTCTTGCAAGGTAAAGTTGCGGGTTTGAGTATTTACAATAGAGGTGGTGACCCTAACTCTAGCGCAGTTATTCGATTGAGAGGTATTTCAACTGTAGGTTCAAACGTACAACCATTGGTTGTAATTGACGGTGTATTAGGAGCTTCTTTGGATAACGTAGACCCTAACGATATTGAGTCAATCAACGTTTTAAAAGACGGTTCTGCTGCCGCTATCTATGGTAGCCGAGGTTCTAGCGGTGTTATTTTAGTAACGACCAAAAGAGGATCCGGAAAGGGAGGTTTATCGATTGATTATAATGGCTATGTAGCTGCAGCTGAAGTTGCAAATAGAATTCCCGTTATGACTGCTAGTCAATATGTAGCTGCTGGTGGAAATAATTTGGGCTCAGTTACTGATTGGCAAAAAGAAGTAACAAGAACAGGTGTTTCGAATGTTCATAACATTTCCATTGCAGGAGGAAGTCAACAGACTCAATTCCGTATTTCTTCCAACTTCAGAAATGTAAATGGAGTTCTGAAGAAGTCAGGTTTTGATCAAATTAACACAAGAGCCAGTTTAACCCACACCGCTCTTAATGATAAGTTGAGAATGGATGTAAATATGTCCTTTACAAATAGAAATAGTAATTTTTCATTTAATGAAGCGTTGCGTTATGCTGTACTGTTCAATCCAACAGCCCCCATCCGATTTAACACGGGTGATTATTATCAGGCAATTTTGTTTGATAACTTCAACCCTGTAGCAATTCTGGAGCAAAACGTCAATGAAGGAAAAAGAAAAAACCTGAACTACAATGCGAAGGTTGATTATACAGTAATTGACAATTTGACTGTTACAGTAAACTACGGACAACAATTCGAAAGCGTATTGAATGGAGAGTATTATTCAAGAAATTCTCTTTTCAGAGGTTTAAATAGAGGTGGCTTAGCCAGAAGATATACTTCTGATCGCTCATTTACTCTGTTTGAAGGATATGCAACCTACTCTAAGAAGTTTGATAAAATTGACTTATCAGCAACCGCTGGTTACTCTTATCAAGAAGATCAGTTTGAAGATATATTCCTTTCATTAGGAAATTTCCCCAATGATCAATTAGGTTACAACGCACTAGAGAATTCTGGTGATATTTTAAGCGGTAACCCAAATCTATTGGGTATTAGCAGCAGCAAGACACCTATAAATAGAATTATTGCAACTTTCGCTCGCGTTAACTTGACGTATGATAATGCGATATTCTTCAATGCATCCGTTCGGAGAGAAGGTTCAACCAAGCTAGGTGCAAATAATCGCTACGGTGTTTTCCCGGCAGCTGGTTTAGGAGTTGATTTAAATAAGTATTTGCAGATTGATCGTGTAGATAATTTAAAGATCAGAATTGGTTATGGTGTGACAGGTTCTCTTCCAACAGATTCAGGTGTTGCACAAGATCTTTACACTTACTCTAATCAAGGTGGAGGAAGCATTACAAGACAGCGTGCAGGAAATCCGAACTTAAGATGGGAAGAGAAAGTCGAAACCAACCTAGGTATCGATTTCGGATTGTGGGGTAAATTATCGGGTAGTTTAGATGTTTACACAAGATCAGTAAAAGATTTTGTTTCGCTAGTACCGACTCAGATCGCTCAAGTTGGTGCTCCTTTCCAGTTCCAAAATGCAGGATCATTGAAAACGGATGGTATCGAATTAAACCTAACTTATGCTTCGCTTCAATTTGGTCAAGTTAGATGGACGCCTGGAATTGTGCTAAGCAGTTATAAATCAACACTAGAGTCAATTGTTGGTGCTAGTACGCAAGTTAGAGCCAACTTGGGAGCTCCCGGACAGAACAGTACTCCTCAAATAAGAGTGGCTGTTGGTGAAGAGATTGGTCAAATCTGGGGTCCTGTATTTGCTGGTGTAAATACAGATGGCACGCCTAAGTTTGCTGACCTAAATGGAGATGGTACAGTTAAAGCCGCCCCTGGAGATGCTTTATTGGCTGGTGCAGATTTCAAGAAGCTTGGTAATGGTATCCCTACAATGGAAATAGGTTGGAGAAACCAATTGAATTATAAAAATTGGGATATGAATGTATTTTTCCGTGCTGCCTTTGGTCATAGCTTGGTTAACAATTTCCGTGCTTTCTATGAGCCTATTGATTTGGGAGCTATCAATTCTTACAATAGAGTGATTACCAACAAGGCAGTAGCCGGATTAACTTCTGCTCAGTATAGTTCTTTGTATGTGGAATCTGCTGATTTCTTTCGTCTGGACAACATGCAAATTGGATATACAGTGAAAGGTAATCCAAATAGCACGTTTAAGAATATCAGATTCTACATTAGCGGCCAGAATTTGTTTACAATCACTTCTTATTCTGGAATTGATCCAGAGCCAGTACTCCAAGATCCAGGTGCTGTTGATAACGGTGGATTTGCAAGCACTACATCAGACGTTTTGGCTCCCGGTATCGATAGAAGGAATAACTACTTCACTGCGAGAACCTATACTTTCGGATTATCTGTTGGTCTGTAATAAATTAGTTAACGAATAAGATATGAAACATTTATTAAAATATTCACTGGTTTCGGCCCTGATATTGGGCGGTGCGGCCTGTACCAATCTGGATGAAGAATTGAAAGGAGATTTCGCGAATAATGCGAAGCTGCAGAATCCAGGTGTGGGCGTTAAAAATAACGTCAACAAAGCAACTCCAAGTGATGGATTGTCTGGAGCTTTCTCAAGAGTTCTCAATGGTACAGCCAATCACGGTAGTTACTTTTCCGTTCAGGAAATTTCCTCCGATGAAGCAGTTATCACTCAAAAAGGTGGTGACTGGTTTGATGGTGGTATTTGGTTAAGTATGCATAAACATCAATTCTCTTCGACAGTGGGTGGCATAAACGGAGCTTGGAATGATACATACACCGGTATTTTCCAGTGTAATGAATTATTAGCCAATGCCAGTATTTCTGCTGGCAATAAAGCTCAATTGCGATTCCTTCGTGCTTATTTCTATTGGAGATTATTAGATGTGTTTGGTCGTGTTAAATTGGCAGTATCAACGGCCGATGTTCCTCAATCGGATAGGCCGACTGTTTATGCATTTGTTGAATCTGAGTTATTGGCTGCTATACCTGATCTTCCAGCAGGAAAGTCTGATTATGGAAGAGCAAACAAGAGTGCGGCAAATGCTTTGT
>JAJTHV010000310.1 GCA_021300095.1 Flammeovirgaceae bacterium
GCTGGAGCCGCTGGTGTAGGATACCACAATAAAGTACTCCAAGTCCGAATCAGATTCATTTAAAACGAGTGTTTCAAAACCCGTTTCATTGCTGCTAGCAGTATAGGTCTCCCCTACATCCGTAATCGATGTTGAATTATACGTAACGCCATACTGAAGATACAAATCCAGATTAACGGTATTGACATCGGCTGTAGCCGAACTAAGCCGCCACACCAAGTCTTGTTGCAGTTTGGTTTGAGACGTTGTTTCATTGTCCGAGATCGTCAATGCAAAAGAATGATCAGCGGTTGTGGCACTGAGCTTGGCATTACTACCGATTACGGATTGCAATGTAAATGTAATCACATCACTGCCGTCCAGTTGCATGTCATCTACCAGTTGCACAGCAAGAGTGGCTGAAGTTTTTCCTGCTTGAATGGTAAGTGTATTGGCAGAGGGCAATGTGAAATCTCCTCCTAAATGCACAGTAGTATCTGTACTTGTCCATGCATAAGCTACTTGCAAATCGGCAGCGGGTGCCGGACTTACCGCTACGGTGATATTGATTGTTCCTGCTGCCTCGCTATAGGAAGCGCTTGTGGTTGCAAACTTAACTACCGATACGGTGGTAGTATCATCCGAACAGGAAGCAACCGTCATTCCAACCAACCAGAAGAAAGACAGGCCTAAACGAGCTGAAAGGTGCCTGCTAGATTGACTAAGCTTTTTCATAACCGATTGTTGCATAAAAATCATTTGCCCGAATAACGGGCATTTGTTGTTTACTCGTATCGTATGATCCTGAAAAGTCGACCAACACCGACTTTGTGCATCTGAAAAGTGGTGTGAGCGTGGGAAAAAAAGTACGTTTTTCTATTGATGGGTGCTTTTGCTCGGATATGCCAAAAATTGTATGCACCCCTGCGATAGGAACATCTACAGAATATGGTCTTCCGTTACTTCGGCAAGTTGTTGATGGATTCGTGTATTCTTCTGGGCTGTGTAATAAAGCAATCGCAGATGGAGTTGATGAAATTAAAGAGTGCAAACGCCATTTCCAATTTGTCATCCGAGTCAATAACACCCGGAGCAACGGCACCCGGCCCAATACAACGCACTTTATATAAACCGTTCACTAGTTCTTTAGGCAATCCTCTCTTTATCAAATGCTCGATATATTCCTCCATGGTATGATCATGCCCAACCAGATGCTTGCATAACTTAAACAATGCAAGTCGCAACAAAGCGGCTGCACTTTTAGCAGATAGGTTAGCCACATCTACAGCTTCGTTGTAATCGTTCATTACATGCTTGGGCAAATCGGGATTGGCCATTTCTACATTTCCTTTGTAAGGGTAGATCATATTGCCATATAACCAAAGTGTAAAGTTCTGGCAGTTGCTGCATTTAGCGGCTGCTGTATTTCCCAAATCATACATGGCTGGGTGGCTACTTCCGTTGGGTTGCAGGTAATGATAGTGACAATGAATATTGTACGACCATGTTTGTCCAGCCAAAACACCGCAATGTGGACAGACAAAAGCTTTTTGTTCGAAGGTGGGGGAATGGTGGTGCATTTGAATTGATTTAATTTAAAAAAAAAGACAAAACAAGATTAACTACTTAAATGATTTAACCTGAATATTCTTATCCTTATGATAGCCTAAAGACTTAATTATCGGCAAAGCATATTGCCTAACAGTGGCTAAGCTAGGAGCATAATGACCAGATTCATTTGTTAGTATAATGGCATTCTTTGTTACAATCAACCTTCCTGCAGTAAAAACTTTTTTGCCACCAGCAAGCTGGCTATGTCTTACGTATAAGTGATCATTCGAATTATCGCGGTCACTACTCGATCTGAACTTAAGTACGCCAGGAGCATCAACGACAAATATGAATCTTCCTCTTGGTAGTTTTTCCTTTATACCAGTACGTACAACACTATAATCTCCAGCTGACCAAGGCAAAGAATAAGTCTGGAGATGAAATGTGTCTTCAATGTAAGGACCGGTGTGTATTCGTTCACCTTCACTTTTATCCAAGAATCTGTGATGAGCTAAACGCAAAGCACTGAATCCCAACCATCCTAATGTCGGTCCAAACAATCTTGTGGCTATTGATAGAACGTTACCACCGCCTGTCAAATAAGCCAAAGCAACACTCGCACCAACAACACCCACCCATCTCCAAAATGCTTCATGCATAAATGAAGGTATTTTTAATACTATATCTTTCAATTCTTGAATTGCCTTGCCACCTATCATTTGCAAGACTTCTTCATCGTTCTTCAATTGAATTTGCGAATTAATCTCAGATAGCCCTAGTTTATTTTGTGGAGAATTAATACTAAATCCACCCGTTGCTTTCTTCTGTGTGAGTGCCTTTTGCCCCATTACATCAGCCTCCTTCTCAAGACCCACATTATCATTGATACTCACCTTACCTTTTAGCTGCTTTGTAGGCTTCACTCTCCCCTGCATTTGTTGCACTACATGCCATGCTTCGTGCGGCAGATGTTTTTCTTGCCCCGGTGCAATATGAATATGATTGCCTTGTGCGTAAGCGTGTGCGTTGAGTTGTGCAGGCTGTGAAGAGTTGTAATGAACCTTTACATCGCTCATATCAATTCCGGAAAGTGATTCAACTCCTGATTTAAGTTGATCGGGCATACCTGTTTTGTTTGCCTTTCGCTGAAAAGGCGGTGGAGCGAGGCTGGTGCCTTTTCTGCCTACCTTTGGCTGAGTGATTTTCACGGATTTAGAGATGTGAGTTTTCATTTAATTATGGTTTGTTTGACGGTAAGTTCGAAGTAGCGTCTCTACGGGAGCTAACGATACTGCAATTAAATTCTAAGCTCAGTAATAATGTTTTGCAACTACTTCTGATTTAGTAGTTGCATTGTAAAAAGCTCGGATATTCGTACCACTAATTGCAAGCGTATCCCACCGGTTTGGTGGTTGTCTATTTGGATCTGTATGCCTGTGTATTTCATTGAATCGAGGAATTTTTGGATCACTAAAAGTGAAGAAACTGTCCACTATGCCTGATCGGAAAGTTTTTTGCCCAATACTTTGACCTATTGGGTTTAGGTTAGGCTGTACGATTACTCCCCGAGTCCGTCCCCTCCCTCTTGCAGCAGTTACTACAGCATTGGCTGCTGGTATTGTAACAACACGAGTGCTAGGTGGCCGCCAAGCTGGTGCATTGTGGTCGAGCCATCCTGATGGTCGTCCCCAAGGTTTAGCGTAAGGATTAAGTCCATTATTGCCCACACATTGAATAGTTTTTTGATTTGCTAGTTTTTGTACAATCACATCAGCTTCGTGCTCTGGTGGGGTCTTGTAGTCGTTGACGGAGGCATTCCCCTGATGGGGCATTCCTGTTTTGTTTTCTTTCCTTTGAACTGACTTAGCATCGATAAAGGAAAGGCCGTGGGCAGGCGGAATATTACCGATGCCCTTTGAACCTGTTCGTTTTGGGTAGGTGTGTTCATTTCTTATCAAACGCTCTTTCATATAAAATCAGCTTCACTACTTTTTAAAGTATAAGTCATTATCTGTATCTATCCCGGCCTCTTGGAGATTCGCCTCTCCTTCGATCGCGTGGAGATGGTGATCTGCTTCTTCTTCAATTTCTTCGATCATCCCGATCTCGGGATCTACTTATACTACGTTCACGAGGGGATCGCGATCTGTCTCTCCTTTCATCCCCTCTTCTATCATCTGGATTCGCGTGCCTATGTCTATGTCGATCTCTGTTTCTGTCTCCTCTCCGATCATCTCTATCATCTTGTCGCCTTTCTCCATCCCTTCGATAGTCCCTGCCTCTATGATCCGGAGATCGGGATCTACTCCTACTTCTACCCCGTCCTCGGCCATCTTCATCATCTTGTCTCCTATCTCTGCCTCTGTCCCTTCTCTGATCTTCTCCACCTAGCCTAAGAGCTATTCGAATTTGAGCTATAAGAGCTCTTTGAGTTATATGATATCGTCCACGATTATGCTCACCTGCAGACGCAAATAGGATGCCGCCTCTATCATTATATCTTACATGTATCCGCATCTCGCCTTCTATATCCATCGTAATCCATGCATCATGAACATTATCACCAAGCCTCGGTGCATCGATAACGCCATCGCGGTCATTGCCATAAACCGCTATTACTCGCCTCTGAATCTCTGCTGCTTCCAAAGCGCGGGCATGTTGTTCCTGCTGCTCTCTCGCTCGATTCTCTCTTTGGCGTGCTTGTTCAAGTTGCTGAGCAAGGTCTGGATAAGCAGCTAGCAATTCATTGGCCTGTCCAATATTCAAACCAACAAGAGCTGCTTGTAGATCGGCCAGTGTTCTGATCTCTGGGGCCGGAGCAGCTTCGGGCGGTGTATTTGCTCGTCTCATGAGCTGCAGGGGATTATTATCAACAAAGGAAAGGCCGTAAGCGGGTGGGGTAACTTGAACACCAACTGATTTTCTTTGAGTCACCGACTTTTCAGAAACTGCTTTCTCTTTGGTAATCGCCCTTATCATAGACCTAAAATATTGTCCTACTTATACATCATAATCGTAAAATCATCTTCCAAGTATCCCATCTTCAACTCGGCTCGGTTGGCTAATCGCAAACAGTAACCAAGCACTTCGTACTTGTTGTAGGATTTAATGAATGCGGTAGATGGGTAGGTTTCTTCATTCAGCAAATTGAAAGCAAAACCTTTACGCGCACAGCCGTACATTTTTTCAATTGACCGATAGAGAAACATCTCATTATCGGTTTGATAACTGAACGAGCCGCTGGCCAGCACATAATCTACTTCCGGTAAACCATCTATTGTAAAATCTGCATTGATAAAAGAAGTGTCTTTTTCATGTTCAAAGCGTTGCTTGGCAGCATCAATAAATTCCGGAATCATATCAATGCCAAGGTATACGAAGTGATGAAACCGCTGAGTGAGAAATGGCTTTAAGTCACCCAGGCCACAACCAACATCCATGATTACCTGATCACTCAAGTCAGCAATGGAAGCAAGAACTTTGAAGCGCTCTTGCTGAGATTTCTCATCTACCCACCCTACTTTCCGCACGGATGTTTGCTCCTGTTGAAGCCATTGACGATGGTGATACAGGATGTTTGCTTTCTCGGTGACATTCATGTTATCTGGAGCTGAAAGGATTCGTTGACTATTGGAAATAAAGGTGGGCAGTGATCTTGTCATCGCTACCCACCTACCTTATTTTAAGCAGCTACCGCTGCTTTGGCTGAATTGAGTGCTGCGAGTGTGGACGCTACTCTGCCATTGGCAGTATCTAACGCTTCTTTCGCTGCAGCTTTTTCTGCATTGGCATTGTTGAGTGCGGCCAACACGGTAGTTTGTTTAGCGGTTGTCGAATTCAGTAAATCACCCAGTGATTTCTCCAGTGGAGTATAAATAGGTGTTGCCGCTTTTACTTCATTCAAGGAAGTCTGCGGTTTAGGAATAAGCAATGCTGCTTTGGAGATATCAATATTGAGTCCGGTCAATTCAGTTGATTTCTTTGCTTGCCCGGCAGAAGTTAAGGTATTTAATGTTGCCGTAAGAGCGGCAAGCACCTGCGCGAATACGGTGTTGGCATTTTTAGCTGCTGTTGTAGCATCACTCACTAAATCATTGGAGATAAGCGGATTGGATGCTTTGCGCTTCACAATGAAATCAGAAGCCAGATTGATAGCATCTGTAGCCTCTACCGTTTTTTGCAACACTTGCTCCCAACACTTTACCAATTTCTGAATGTTGTTGTATGAAACATCGGCTACCAGATTGCAATCATCGGATGTTTGAGAAAGTGACGACAAACTTGATTTTAATTGCAGAAACATGCCCCATTGTGCATTGACTGTATTGGTATTTGCCAAGGCTTGGGTATACAGGTTTTGATACATATCCGCTTTGTTAACATAGGATTGATAAGCGGCATCTGCCGTAGCTGCAATAGTGGTGGCATCGTTGTATTGACGGATCAGATTTTGCAGGGTGTTGGTTTTTATTGCTGTAATATTCATGATGAGGTTGTTTAAAGGTGATTAAATTTGAGTAAGAAGAAAGGGAGTGGCAGCCGAGAAGTCGGATATGGTAGACGTAAACAAGGGAGCCGCATCCGGTTCGGTAGCTTTAATGATGGATAATACTGCCACGCAATAGTTGTCTCCAGTTACAAGTGGCTCACCGAAATTATCGGTAAAATCTCCCTGCGTATTGCTCACTTCAAAATATTGAAAAGCACCAGGGACATCACTGGCAAACTTATCCTTCATGGGTTTCATTGCATTTGCCGTTTCAATAAAATCATTCAATTCATCTTCCAGCATGCTCAACTTGGCTTTCAGAAGTATGATCTCGGTATTGATTTCATTGAGTTGTTTGCGCCAATTGGCAACCTCTGCAAGACCGGCAAGCTCACTTTGTTGCTTTTTCAAAGTTCTGAATTCCTTGATTAGGCTATTAACCAACTCGTTTTCTTTTTCGCTTTTTTTGGTGTCAATCTCCTTCTCATCAAATTCAAAACTCTCTGTCTCATTTTCAGTTTTGATCTTAATCGAAATACTTTTATCGACTGTCTGATATTGGCTTAGGTTCTTCTTAAACTCCTGCGCGTCTTCTTCTGACTTGATAGAAATTTCCATTTTTAAACTAGCCTTCAGACTCGCGATATCACTGGCAATACCCTGTTGGGTCTCCTTTATTTTTTCTTTCAGCGGCTGTTCGGCTTCTGCTATTTTTACAGATAGGTCATTGTACTCGTTCGACTTGCTAGAAAGATTAGTTTTTGTTTCTTGAATCTCACTTAAAGCAGCCTTTGAGTTTTCGTCTATCTTTTTCAATTCATCCAAAAAGTCAGGCTTTAGGGACGCCACACTATAATTCGATTGAGGAATAGTCTGTGCAATATCTAAATCAAAAACAAAATCACTGATTTTGTTTTCAACTAATTGCTCTAAAGCCTTTACGTTGGTATTATAAATAGTTTTTGCAGCTTGAAGGCTTACCTTAGCAGCATCCATCTTCGCCTTCGTGGCCGTTACGTCCTCTTGAGATTCGCCTTGTGAAATAGCGATATCATAATCGCTCTTAGCTTGCTGATACTTTTCCTCTAGCAAACGGAAGTTGTCCTCTGACTGATAGACTTTATCTGCTTGATTATCGATGTCTATATTTAGTTTACAAGCCCTTTGATCTTTTTCATTAAAAACAAATGCTCTCATTTCCATCAACTCATTCAAATCAGCACCATTGGGCAAAAGCATAACCTCAGAAGGTACCCTGAAGACAAGGCGCATACCATTAATCACATTTTTCTCATAGAAAGCCAAGGCCATGTCTGCTCCTTTCACCATGGGTAAGGGTGTGCCTAGTGTAAATGATTCAGATGGAAGTGACAGCAAGCCATTCGTATCGTTGTTATCATTTTGATACTTTGAAGTATAAACTACATAGACAAAGAACTTGAAAGGTATTCCTCGCACCACCGGTTGCCCTGTGCTATCTACTGCCAACACAGGTTTATTGGTCGATTGAGGTAATGAAAAGAGGCTTTGATCTGTATCACCGTTCATCTCACTACTTACATCGGCTAAGTAGTATTCTTGCTGATAAACTTTATTTTCAGGCTTAACATGGCTTGCATCGCGTTCCGGCTTCAAAGAAATATATTGCTTTGGCTGAATAGACTTTGCTGATTCGATATTAAAAGTCACTGCATCGTCTGCTCGTACGATCATAATCCGATACTCTTCAATATTTTCTAACTCATCTTGAAAAGGCAAGAAACTGAGTGAGAAAGTATCGCCTGACAAATTCTCATTTTTCACACTGTTGAATTCGTTGATCGTAACGGTCAGGCCATTGTTGATGTATTGATTAATAAATGAGGCCGACAAGGATAGCGCCTGATCTTCTGCGCGGGCTGTTTTGTAGATTCCCGCCTGGTGACTTTCATCTGTCACCGCGCTGCTCACAGCCGCTTCGTCTTCGGTGATTAAATCCTGTTGCTTACCAAAAGTATCAGACAGCACTTTTTGTAAGGCGATCATTTTACTTTTTACATCATCACTTTGTGTAACCACACTGGCGGCTCTGGATTGTGAAGCTTCAATGGTGAGGTTGAGTGCAATCAAGCTCGCTTGTTCTGCCAGTTCTGCTGCTGCAACAGTGGCTTTGCTGGCTTTTTCTACCAAACTTTGAATTCTTGTTCCTTTGTCCAATGTATTCGCAACTGCCAATGTGGTAGCAATATTGCCGGACAATGTCGTGAGGGCTGTTGCTGCTTTTTGTACACTCGCTGCCGCAGCTGCCGCATTGCTGGTGGTTGTCGAAGCATCCAACACGGCTGCCTTTGCAGCCACCGACACATTTGCAGTAGCGTTGACACCAATGGCAGCAATCTTACTTTGTTCAGCTGATTTTTTGCTTTGCTCCTGGTGTTCTTTCAATTCACCTTCTGCCTTTGAGGTGATACTGTGTGCGTGGTATAAACTGAGTTTGGCTCCACGCAAGGTATTAAACTCGTTAAGTTCCTGTTGTTGAAGGGCATTGCCAACGTTGGTGAGCGCCTGCCCTACTTGATTGTTTAAAAGGTTACTCATAGTGTATAAATTTATTGGGTTATGATTATTGATTACATCGTTCAAATTGCTATCAGTTGAATCACTAACTCGTGTTGAATGTAGCGGAGTGTGTCATGAATCTATCTATTTATTGTCTTACCATATTTTTGATATTCTTTTTGCAACCCTTTCATGATATCTTCAAGCTCAATCTGATTCGATTGTCGGCTAATGGCTCGCAAAACGGCATAGCGAAATACATTGATGGCCGATCCACCGGACAATTCATATTTCTCTGCTATTTGCCCGAGCTGCAAATTGGCTGACGCTTGAAAATGTCCGGTAAAAAATTGCCGCCATAAGGCGAGGCGTTGCTGGGCATCGGGCATCGGGAAATAAACTGAGGATTGAAACCTGCGCGTGAAGGCTTCATCCATGTTCTCTTTGAGATTAGAAGCCAGAATAATGACACCCGGAAAATATTCTATTCGTTGCAGCAGATAGGATACTTCCTGATTTGCATAGCGATCGTTACTGGAGCTGGTTTGTGTACGTTTTCCAAACAACGCATCGGCTTCGTCAAAGAATAGTATCCATTTTTTCTTCTCGGCCAAGTCAAACAATCGTGCTAAGTTCTTCTCCGTCTCACCGATGTATTTCGAAACAATCAATGAAAGATCTACCCGATACACTTCCATATTGGTAGCCTTACCCACTAAACAAGCCGTCAATGTTTTACCCGTGCCTGGTGGACCATAAAATAAGGCGCGGTAGCCCGGCTTAATATGTTTTCGAAAGACATCGCATTGCATCAGTTCGTGCTCACTATCAATCCACTGCTGAATCAACGCTATCTCATCGCGCACTTCGTTGCTTACCACCAAGTCTTGCCACTGCAAATGTGTGGTCACACGCTTTGCCGGAAATGCTTCACTGGTTTCCGGCCCCGCCTGCTTTCCGGTGAATAAATAATTAATAAACTCTTCACTTGTCAGCAACGCCCGACTTAGAAACGGCTCGCTTGCTTCTATTTGCTCCAAGCGAACAAAGTCATTCATAACAAGCGGATGTAATGCATTCAGGATTTGCTCCACGCGATAGCGGTTCTCCACAGCTCCCTTCCCTAGCAGAAAATAAAGAGTTTGGGCAGTAGGTATAAACCCACTGTGCTTCTTGTTAGTAGCGCCTCCAAATTCAGAAAAGGGTCGATCAAAGTGTGCATTCTTGGTGAAGAAAACATCCAGTAAGTTGGGACGCAAGTGAGGCATTGCGGCTAGCAAAATGGTGAGACGTTCATCATTTGTCAGGTTGTAATCTCGCACAAGAGCTGCATAGTGTGAGCGATCGGTTGTCAAATCGGGCGATTCGATACTATCTATTTCCAATTCAGATGGCTCAGCTGAAAAATAGTTCGTGAATCGGAAGTCCAATACTCTAACAAACCAATCGATCTCATTTAGAATGGCCGCCACGTGAATCGTATTCAGTGATTCTCCGAGCAAAGTGATATTCGGAAAATCAAAATGATTCATACTCATGGTTGCTCCTCTATTTGGTTGATGAATGGTATTCATTTTTCTATTTTATGGTGTTGCTATAACCAATAAATGCTAAGTCGTTTGGACATCCATGAAAACTTGACCGGACTTAGCGTAAAGGGCAGGCTGTCTAGAAGGATATCATAGGGCTTGCGCTCGACCGTTAATTCCCAGAAATCTTCATGTTCCAATAGTCTACCATCACGTACCAACCAGTTGCCACGAACTTCATCGGGTGTACTGTTGCTGATTACCGGCCAATGTGTTGTCAACACGGATAACATCTCATTCACCAGCTTCTTCTCTTTACACTTAAGTTTTACGGAGGTCGTCACGGCATTCATCGGTATGCCACATAATAGCTTATATAACATACAATCCTCTTCTCGGAAGTTTTCATTTCCAGTTACCGAATAATGCATCAGCACAACTGCACGCGCACGACTTCGTTCATCTTTAAAATCCTTCTTATCCAATAAGTGACATTGATCAAACAAAAACTGAAAGTAGGGATGCACCAGTACCAAGCCTGCATTGGAAATAAAAACAGGTTCCTTTTCCTGATTCAATAATTGCTCTTGTGTTTGACTTGCTAATCGTTTTACTTGTTCAGCCGACTCAGTCAAGATTTTCATCTTGGACTTGCTCGTATGCTCTTTGCCTGACTTGCCCGCCAATTTCAACACTTTCTGCTCGATGAATCGAATGGATTCGGAAGCATCTCCTGAAGCAGGAAGTGACCAATGAACAAGCCGTTCTAAAAACACATTCGGTACACGGTAGTGCTGAACCAACTGAAAGAGTGAACACAACGTGTGCTGATGCGTAATGGGTGTATTCGATATGGCAGCTATAAACATTATTTTCCTTATCTCTTGCAGTAATTCATCGGCCCGACTAAAACCCACCAGAATTTTGCCCAACTCCTTCCACCATAAATAATGATCAGAACGATGTAAGTGTACATTTGCATTCCATAAAGCCTTGAAGGTATCGGCTGAAAGAGAGACAAAGAATGTTTTCAACAGTTGAAGTTCAACCTTGCTACACACACGATAAAGTTGATGCGGATAATGCGTGTTGAAAAATTGAATAGCCTCGTCACCGGATTTAAAGCCACAATGGCTGAGTTGATTCAATGCAGGAGCTTCTATAACTGACCGAATGTAGTTCTCAATATCTTGTCCTGACTCTAGTAATTGGTTCTTTTCAATAATCTTCTTATCGGCAGAAGAAGCATTCCACTCACGTGCAGGTTTTTTACTATACTGATCGTGTAAGGAAACAAGATCATTAACCTGAAGCGCGCTGTGTTGTGAGGTAAGCTTTTCAAGAATTAATTGAATTAAGGCTGACTCGCGTAAGGTGCCCTTCAAGGAATGTGCTACTTCTAGCATAGTAGTATTAACAGCCAATTGATAGTTTGCTTCGCTTCCAAAGAAAGGAAGCATTTTATCTGTAATCGTTTCCAGAAACAAGATAACATTGCTCATCATCTCAGCTGTTGGTGACTTAACAACCAGCGCCAGTATTTGTCGGAAATCGTCTTGGGAAATGGAAGCGAGTTGCTTTCGAACATGGACTTTATCCAATTGCCTCTTGACCATTTTGGTAAATTGAATGGGCTCTGTTTGCAAACTTTGATGAATCCATGCTGCCAGTTGAGTATCCTGGTGCAACGTGTTATTATCCAATTGCTTCCATGCAATTTCAATTTGTTGAAGTATGGATCGATTTTCCTTCCTTTTTTTCTTTGGTAAGGCGGACACGTAAAGCGTTCCGGCCGATTCATGATAAATCTCCTGTATGAATTGGAGAAACCCACTGATTGCGAAAGGCAGTACTTTCAATGCATGTTGGGCTTTCAATAGCTTTTCTAATAATAGCTGCTCTGGTAAATTGTAATGCGCTGCGGTGTTATGAATCAGCGCTTTCAAAAAATACTTTTGATTGAAGTACGACCCTTGTGTATCAAGTAAATGCGAAATGATCAGAGTCCACATGGTATTTATTACCTCTCGTTGAGATATATTCACGAGCGGGTCATGACGGTGAACTGATATTAAACAGTTGTGATAGGCTTCGATCTTACCTGCCTGTTCCGGCAAAAGATACCGAACAAGTTGCGAAGCAAGTCGCTCATGGCTCTTCCCAAGAAGATTAGAAATAATAGGCGCTTTATTTCTATACCTTTTTATTTCCTGAATAAAGTTGATCAGCGTTTCATCTTTGACTTCAGCTTCCTCAGTCATCATTTGCACCGCACGACTCAAGCCGTCAGTCATTTTTATCTCCGTCTCGAAAACGGATTTGTTAGGCAGGGCTAAGTTCTTAATACCAGGAAGCTCGCGATGTATTTCAGTTATTAGCCCGGCAAAGGGTGATGGTAGCACACCTTTCCATTTGGGCAAGGCCGCAACAATCAACGACACTAAATCATCGAATGCGATATTGAAATGAAAGGCAAATTGCTGTAAAATGCTCTTCGCATAACTTTTTGCATTGAATACCGAATCACTCTCTACCAATAGATAATTAAAGACAAATAGCCACAAGGTTTTCTCCAGCGCATTTTGTTGTGCTTCGACAATATCTTCTTGGTGGTTGAGTTTCACCAAATAGTTATGATAAGCGATCAAGTCATTGGCATAACGGGGCTCTAAGACACTTACCAATTGACATAGTCGGTCACTATTGAATCGCTCTACGATGCGCGTGCGCACACTCAACGAAGATCCCATCGTTCGCATTAAATGAGCTAACGCATCGGGATCTTGCTTCAACGTATCTTGCAAAAGGTCTACCACATCCATTTTTTGTTCACTCCAAGGCAAATAGCCGAATCGAAAATAATGCGCTATACAATCCAATTGGCCGGAGCGCATGGTTGTGACCTCTACTCCATTGGTGGATGCATTTTGTAAGGCATCGGCCAGCGCCACACGAAGCGCATTGATTACGCGTTGCAGCCATTCGGTTCGTAATTCATCGATATCAATGTTGCCGATATCGATCTCTACTTTTTTAAATCGTATAATTTTATCGGGGGGACAGCTGGCATCCAAACAGGTCTCCATCATTTGTTGCAATTCATGTTGACATAAATCAATCATTCGCTGTTGCAATAGGCTTGCCCTCGACTCATTGTCTAATAACAACTCGAGGCTTTGGGATCGTATTTGGTGGTTCCTGCTTTTCACTTTGTTACTGGAATAATTGTGTTGGTGCGGTTTCTGCAATAAAATCAACAAGCTCCATCGCTATCTGATCTGCATGAATTAACTCCGATACAGACGAATCCTCTCCGTCATATTGTTTTTTAAGCGCCAACATCCAACTTGAATACAGAGTCATTCCTTTTTTCATATCATCCATCGATATGGCTCTGGAATCTACTATCACCGATAAGGGCGTTAATTCTATCAACTTTTGAAACACCAGCTTCCGATAGTGCGACTGCTGAAAGATGGAAAGCCACTCCGGAAAAAAAGCAATTACCTTAGATGCTATTATTTCGATCGGATAGGATTTACTACTCGTGCCCGAATTCAAAATCAAAAATGAAAGTATTCCCGGTGAGTGCCCCATTCGATAATTATCCAATTGCATCTTTATCTCCTGTGCTTTATCATGTGTATCGGTAAGGCAGAGGCGCGCCCATGTTTCTGAAGCAATCATCCCCAGTTCAAAGCCTCTGTTCTGATTCAATGATCTGATTTCCAGCGGAGCTGATTGACTCAGATTTGACATCATTGTCACTAAATTTCGAAGCGACATTTCTTCGCTCCGATATAACTCAGTACCGTCTTTTCCCTGAATAATCCAATTGTATTTTAGAAAACTCATCAATCGGCTACCATCTATCATCAAGCATCCATGACGGGGATCCGCCAAATCTTTCAGTAATTGTGTATACTTCTCAAGGATACTCCATAACTCCTCAGTGGAATCAGGAGGCTGACTTGGAGCAAAAGAAATCAACGGTATATTATTCCAAATTACCTCAATGCTATTTTTACGCTGGGTTATCTTTCCTGATTCGACTGGCTGTGCATTCGGTGGGAAAATAATTTGTTGCGTGCCCATCGAATCGTAATAATAGATTTCAATCCCTTCCTTTTCCAGGAAACTTTGTTGAATGCATTCAGCTACACCCAAATAATAGCTTCGGAGATCTAACTCATTTTCAAGATTTCGTTCAAGTCCGCAAGCCAGATTTCTGAATGTACTTTGTTTAAAATAAGAGCGAGAGCGATTGGAGGAAAGAAAAGGTTGATTCTTCAGTGTTTGCTTCAGATATTCTATTTCTGCAATTGGATCACTGCCATAACGTGGGTTGATTGCTTGCAATGGCTGATGACTGAATTGCTTGCCACACCTTGCCAGCAAATGTTCTAACACCCGCAGCTTACGCGATAAATCCGAATCAGTAGATGCAGCTTCCTGTAGTTGTTGTGCGTAAGGGTTTTTAGCATCTTGTTGATACGCTTTCCAATCGGTAAGGTAAGGTGTAGTAGCATATCTACTTGCATAGCCTTTCACTCCTTGTAATACGCCATCCGCTCCGGGAACTTGATAAAGTGGCTGTGTAAAATAAGTTCTAGAAGTGAGTTCTGTAGACGTTCTTCCGCTCTGAAATGAAAATAGCAGATGCGTCTTACTGAGTTGTGTTACAGAGTCAGCCATGTACTGTTCCATCAGCAGTAAATAAGCCTTCAGTTGCTTGATCTTACCCTGATGTGCGGTGCTCACCGGAGGTTTGCCGATCAGCCGATAAACGGAAGGAAAACCATTCTGAATAGAATAATAGTCGCTCAAGTTCCGATGTTCACCGTGGGGAAGAATTTCATTCAAATTGCTTTCAATGGGTCGTGGTATCAATTGCTGAAGATAGAATTGTACCTTATCATAATTGATTGAAGTTATTGGCTTGTTGGCTACCAAAATAGTGGCA
>JAJTHV010000111.1 GCA_021300095.1 Flammeovirgaceae bacterium
ACGATAACAAAGATCAGTTCATCAGCGGCTACAATAATCTGCTGCCCATCCGCACGAAAGTAGCGAAGCTATTAAATTGCGAAGTAGGAGAGATCGCCATGACCGACAACGTAACGAATGGCATGAGTTACATTGCCAACGGCATCACCTTACAGCCGGGCGATGAAATTCTCACGACAGATCAAGAACATGGAGGAGGACAATCATCATGGAAAGTAAAAGAGAAACGATTTGGAGCAGTGTTCAAAACCGTTGCCATTGGCAAACCGATCACCAGCTCCTCCGAAGTGTACGATACGATCGTCAAAGCATTCACACCCAAAACAAAAGTGCTGATGCTGTCGCACATGATCTCGGGCACCGGCTCTATTCTTCCGGTGAAAGAAATATGTGCTGAGGCCCGCAAGCGCGGCATCTTTACCGTATTAGATGGCGCGCAAACCATCGGACATATTAAAACAGATTTGAAAGACATCGGCTGCGATGCGTACGTAGGTTGCTTTCACAAATGGATGGGCGCACCAACGGGTACTGGCTTTATGTTTGTGAAGTCCAACCTCATCAAAGACCTTTGGACAACCGTTGCGAGCTATCGCTGGGACGATCATGCTGATGAAGGATTTCGGTTTACCCAACGCGGCACGGGCAACTTCTCTATTCTGCTGGCATTGGAAGTAGCGCTGGATTTCCATTTTCAATTAGGCCCCGATAATGTTTATCAGCGAATCAAGTTTTTAGGTGATCGTCTGCGCAGTGGCTTGCGGCAGAATAAGAAAGTGAAAATATTTTCGGCCAAAGAAGAAGCGATGAGTGCAGGCATCACACTGTATACCATCGAAGGATTGACCGGCACCCAAATACAAGACGCCTATTGGGCAAAAGCCAAAATGCGCCCCCGTTCGCAAGGTGATGTGTACGGGGTGCGTCACTCTACCCACATCTTCAACAGCACCGAAGAAATTGATCGTGCAGTGCAGATTGTGAATGACTTATCCGCCTGACGGATGATTGTTTTAGTGAGACGCCTCTGCCCTCCGTTGGAAATAGGGTTTGAGAATTGTACGATCCAACAGGATAAAGCCAACCGCTATATTCAAAATTAAAAATAGAGAAACCAGCCACTTGCCGGAGAACGGCAGGCTGAAACTTGGTATCGATAATTTTTCCGGGTACATCGATTGTAAGTTGAGGCTGATTGGAAATTCCATCGCATCAAACAGGCCATTGCGCAACGAAAGAACGGCAACGGTAGTAATAACCAATACGCCCAACAACAGGAACAAACCCGTTTTTGGTGATAGTGCGCTGTTACGTACCGGTAAGGTAATCCCATGCATCACCTTTTCGGTGAAACTCTTAGAAGGATGGGCAGGTTTACTTTGAAGCTGTAAAAAACGATCGATCTCCTTTACATGATCGAGTTGTTTTTGTAGCTCCGGAGACCGTTGTAATTCACGTTCTACACCGGCAGCCTCGGCTTCGTTCAATTCGCCACTCACATAGCGAATCAAGCGATCATTCCAATCATTATGTGGGGTCATAGTATCACAAATTTACAACTTCACTTTTTAAAATTTTAGTCAATTCTTCTGCCAGCCGGAGCCGGGCCCGGTGAACCCGTACTTTAATCGTGTTGCTAGGCTGCCCCATGATTTCGCCCACTTCTTCCAACGAGAATTCTTGCAAATAATACAGTTGAATCGCGAGCTTATCCATCTCGTTTAGTTTCTCCATCGCCTGAGCAATGAATACATGCTTGTCATTTCTTTCCAACGCATCTTCAGAAGATCCTTCCTGCACAATAATCGTGTTCTCAATGCTGTCTAGCCGCATCTTGTTTTTTCGCTTGGCGCTGATGGCGGTGTTGAAAGTAATCCTGTAAAGCCATGTACTAAAGCGAGCTTCACGGTTGAACTTTTTGAGGTAGTGAAACGCCCGGATGAACGCATCCTGTGCTGCTTCTTCAGCTTCCGCCCGGTTATCCAGCACTTTCAATGCGATCGTGAAGGCAAAGCTTTTATAGGAATCTACCAATCGGGCATACGCCTCTGTTTGGCCTGCCAAAACGCGGTCGATCAATGCAAATTCCTCTTCTTTGGTGATCACGGCTCTTGGACGCTATTATTTGCATGGAAGTTACAGGGTTTTTGATGCATCTGAAATGAGTTGAAGCCCGGTCCACAATGAAAGCCTGATGGATACGTTTCTAGGCTATTGTCGCGCCAGAGACTTCGACTAAAATCTGCCGTACAGGGGACTGAAATGTCGCCTGTTACCACTACTTTTGAAATTGTATCTACCCGTTGTGAAACTGAATTCATCTTCTTTTCTGTCTCGTTGGGCCCAAACGGTTGCTCTCGCCCTGATTATTCCCTTTTCGAGCTTCGGCCAATACAGCAACAATTGGATTGATTTCAACCAGACCTACTATAAAATCGCAGTCGCCAAAGAGGGGATGTATCGACTTACCTACAGCGACTTGCTATCCGCCAATTTTCCGGTCAATTCAGTAAATCCGGGTTTGATCAAACTTTACCATCGCGGAAAAGAACAGGCAATTTTTATTCAAGGTGAAATAGATGGTGTTTTCAATACGTCAGATTACATCGAATTTTATGGGCAACGAAACGATGGCACGCTCGATAAAAATTTGTATCAGCCGGCCAGCGCTCAACCGCATCCCTATTACAACTTATACAGCGATACAACCGCTTATTTTCTCACCTACAGTCTCACGGCATCGGCCGGTAAACGCATGGAGAACTTTTCAGAAGTGAATGTGCTCAACTTGCCGAAAGAAGCATTTCATTCGGGAGAGCGTTTGCTGGTGATTGGTGAAGATTATTCCGTTGGTATGACACAACTTTCAACGTTGCAGTACACCCAGTTTGATCAGGGTGAAGGATGGTTTAGCAAGCCTTTGCAACCGGGACAATCCACCGACTTTTCAATTGATCTGGTAAAAGACGGAGTACCTGCACAAGGTGTTCCGAAACTGGAACTGCTTCTCGTTGGCCGGGATGAATTTCCTCACACCGCACAAGTGCAGATAGGAGGGACGACTAGCGCGTTGCGAAACATTTCAACAGTCAATTTTTTTGGTTTTGAAACCCCACTTGTAACGACCGATTTAGACTGGAATGATTTTTTGAGCGATGGCAAGACTACCATTCGGGTAACGGCAGGTGCTTCCGTTAATAACCGTTTTCAATTTAGCATCGCCTACATTAAGATTACGTTTCCACAGAATTTCAATATGACCGGACTGACGGAGAAAGTTTTCCGCATTGTTCCGAACAACACCGATAAATCGTATGTGGAATTTGAAAATGCGCCCGGTGGTTCACGGCTACTAGATATTACGGACTCGGATAATGTTACCTCGATTGGTATGCAACCGGAAGGAATTAAGTTGAAAGCCATTATACCTTCTACACTCGATGGTCGAAAACTGTATGTAACATCCTCTACACTTTCGCCCATTTCGATTAAGCGAGTTAGTTTTAGGTCCTTTCAATCACAGCAACCAAACTTTATCATTATTTCCAATCGTGCTTTAATGAAAGCAGCCGGTGGTTATCCAGATGTGGTGAAGGCGTATGCTGGATACCGGGCATCCAATGCTGGAGGAAAGTACGACACTCTTACTGTACCTGTTGACCAGCTTTACAACCAATTCAACTATGGGGAAACATCTTCTCTGGCTATTTACCAGTTTATGAAATACATGGTGGGTAATGCCAATCCCCGTTATCTGTTCATCATAGGTAAAGGCAGGGATCTCTACAGTTACTCACCCTATCGCAGATTAACAATCGCTGCGAATGAATCCAGAGACCATGTTCCTACGGCAGGTGTTCCGGCATCGGATGCAGCTTTTACCGCAGGACTGGCTGGCACAACCTACGAGGCCAAAGTTCCTACCGGCAGACTTCCGGCTACTACACCCGAACAAGTAGCAGCTTACCTCAACAAGATTATCGAAACGGAAAGTGCTCCTGTTTCTGCTGACTGGAAAAAAAGAGCCCTGCATTTGAGTGGTGGAATTTTGGTTAATGAGCTGTCAGAATTTAGGAGCTATATGGATGGATTTAAAACCATTGCTGAGGGAAATTATTGGGGAGGGCAGGTACAAACCATTGCCAAACAAGAGGCGAACAAATTGCAGTTGATTAATGTATCGGATCAGATCAATAAAGGAACCAACCTGATTACTTTTTTTGGCCACTCTTCTCCGGGCACGATTGATATTGACATTGGTTTTGCCACTGACCCCGTGATGGGTTATAACAATCCCGGTAAATATCCGGTGTTTCTGATCAATGGGTGTAATGCTGGAGCCTTCTTTATGAATGAACCCATTTTTGGTGAAGATTGGATTCTTGCTTCTAAAAAGGGAGCCAGAAATTTCATGGCGCATAGCTCATTCGGCTTTAGTAACACATTGAAAGCATACTCTGATTTATTTTATCAGGTGGCTTTTGGAGATTCTGTTTTTCTGAAGAAAGGAATCGGAGAGGTGCAACAGGAAGTGTCCAAACGGTATCTCTCCTCGTATGGTGGCGGAATCTTCAGTGTTACGCAAGTACAACAAATGATTCTGTTGGGTGATCCGGCTGTTACATTGTTTGGCACCAATCTCCCAGACTATACATTAGACGCTACCGATTTATCCTTAGTGTCATTAGATGGTTCTCCGGTTACGGCACTCAGCAATGAATTTGGGATACGAATCATTCGGAAGAACAACGGAGCTACTGCCATGGCAAAACTAGCCATTCGCGTCATCCGCACATTGGCTGACAATACCAGCATCACGTACGATTCACTCTTTAGTAATGTGTTCGCGCAGGATACGGTGGTGTTTAAAATACCGAGAGCAGCAAATGCCTCTGGGATCAACCAATTTTCAATTATTCTTGATCCATTCAATGCAATTAAAGAAACGAATGAATTGAATAGCGCTGCCACATTGCTGGGACTGCTCGCAAGCAACAGCACCAAGAATTTATTTCCATTCAACAATGCTTTGGTCAATAAAAGAAGTTTGAATTTGGTCTTTCAAGCTACGGATTTAGTATCACCACAACGCGATTTTCAGGTGCAGTTGGATTCGGTAAGTACCTTTGATAGTCCTTTTTTGATAACTCAAAAAGTATCTGCCAAAGTGCTTGGCAAAATAGCAGTTACGGTGGCGCAGAAGGATTCTACGACCTACTATTGGAGAACGAAATTAGATAAGCCAACGGCCAACGAAAGTGCCGATTGGAATACCAGTTCATTTACCTTTATTGTGAATGGCAAGGATGGATGGGGGCAGTTTGACTTTGCTCAACTGATGGAAAACGAAGTATCAGGTCTTCTCAAAGATTTGCCTTTGAAGAAATTGAATTACCTCGAAACTTCTCGACCGATTTCAGTTACCACGTATGGTAGTACCAGCACCACGCCATTTACCAATGTTTCTTTTAAGATCGATGGCGTAGAATACAATATTGATACACAAGGGCAACCGTGCCGCAACAATACCATCAACTTGGTAGCTTTCAACAAAAATTCGGTAGTTCCCTATGCGGGCATTCCATTTAATTTTCAAGATGCACGCACCTGCGGTCGGCAGCCACAGCTGATCAACAGTTTCCTTCTTTCTGAAATAGAGACTTCACTGAACGATGATTTGGCTGCTTATGTGGATGCCATTCAGGAAAGTGATTCAGTTATTTTGTTTTCAATTGGTAATCCCGGATACCAGTCATGGTCGAATAATGTAAAGACCAAGCTCGGCAATTTTGGGATCAGTGTTGCCCAAATCAATTCTCTTTTGAATGGAGAACCCGTAATTATTTTGGGACGAAAAGGTGCGAGTCCCGGCACGGCTCGTTTTTTCCGAAACAGTTCAGCTCCGGTTACCAATCAGACGGTATCTATCAGTAAAAATATTACTGGAAGATATTCCACTGGATTTTTAAAATCCGCATTGATCGGTCCAGCTAAATCGTGGGACAAGTTTGTTCCAAGAGCCGCTTCCGTGGAGGCAAGCGATGAGGTTACGTTTTCAATTTACGGTGTTTCACTCAGCGGAATAGAAACACTGTTGTTTGCCAATATTACATTCGATCTGAATCTGGATTTTATCGACCCGGAAAGATTTCCATACCTACGGGTGGTGCTGAATATGCGCGATGAAATCAACCTATCGGCTGTGCAATTAAACCACTGGTTGGTGTATTATGAAACTGTGGCTGATGGAATTTTAGTATATAAAGGATCGCTTGCACCGCAAATCGTTCAAGAAGGCCAATCGTTTTCGGCACCGTATGGTTTTGTCAATTTCTCCGACAAAACGTTCACGCAATCTCTGTCGGTTCGTTCACAGGTGATCAATAAATCCAGTGGGCAAGTTGTGGTTGATTTTCAAAACATCCCAGCACCGGCTCCCGGAGACACATCCAATTTCTCTGTCGTGGTGGATACCAAAGGCAAAAAGGGTCTGAATGATTTGACTGTTTTTGTGAATCCGAAGGAAGTCCCCGAGCAACATTACGATAACAACCTGATTTCACTATACGATTATTTGAATGTAACGGGAGACGTTACCGCCCCTGTTCTTTCTGTGACGATTGATGGTCGCATCGTAAAAAATGGAGACAATGTGTCACCCAATCCAAAAATTATTGTTCAGGTAGCTGATGATAATTTGTTTTTGTTCCGGAATGATACATTGGGTATCAAGTTGTTTTTAAAGCGCCCGTGTGAAACGAGTTCTTGTCCGTACGAGCGAGTTTATTTCAAGCGTGCCGATGTTACCTGGAGTGCCGCTGCACTTGACAAGCCTTACCAAATGAACTTTAATCCGGAATCTTTACTGCCTGGAAAGTATGCGATCCGTGCGGAAGGAATAGACGCGAGCGGTAATGCCAGTGGAGCAAAGCCCTACGAAGTTGAATTCAAAGTAAGTAATACAACCACGATTCAACTTTTGTCGGCTTTTCCGAATCCATCTTCGTCAGAATTTTATTTTAGTTTTTTGATCAGTGGCGAGGAACTGCCATCTGATTTTTCGCTGCAGATTTACGCATTGGATGGGCGGGTAATCAAAGAATATACGCGTAACGACATCAGTCGATTTATTATCGGAACCAACGAATTACTCTGGAATGGAAACGATACCTCTGGCTCGGAAATGCCGAACGGAGTGTATGTCTATCGCCTGAATGTAATCGCCAATGGAAAGACGGCTACGCAAACCGGGCGATTGGTTTTAGCCAAGTAAAATAACTGGATTCGAATTTTATTCCAACGAGTTACACAGCTCTGTGAACCTCTGTGATTCTCTGCGCAACTTTGTGAAACATAGATTCCAAATAAAAAAGGCTGCCCTGGTAAGAGCAGCCTCTAATTCGTTCCGGTAACTTTACATCACATCGATGGTAATGGCGCTGACTTGTTTTTGTTTAATGATCTCGTTGAACTTAGGTATTTTATCCGTCATCACTTTGTTGAGTTGATTTAACTGAACATCAATCTTCTCGGTCACTTCCTTATACACCGCTTTCACTTGTTCAGTGGGTTTGAAGTCACTGCCATCTACTTCCGATCCAAGTGCACCCAGTTTGTTATTCAATCGCACCGGGTAATTCAATGGATCCTGACCACTGCGATTTTTCGTTTGATACAATGCCTCTTCGATTTTTTTGATTTCATCCAAAATGGATTTAGCCAAGTCGGTAGCATCTTTCATATCTTCTTTGCCCTTCATCGGTTCGGTTACGCGGTTGATTTGCTCACGCGTGGTGCGAATTTGTTTGATGGCTTTATTCGTCTCGGTGAGTTTATCGCGCACCGCAATGGAGAAATCAAATTGAGCTTGGATGTCGGCCATCGAGCCACTGGTGCGAGGGTCTTTCAGGATTTCAAATTCGGTTTCAGTAGACTTGCCATTGACTGTCAATTTTGCTTTATAAATTCCGGGTACTGCCTTCGGGCCTGTAAGCGATGCTGCCCACATAATCAAACCTTCAAAACCTTCGGCATCCGGATAGCGCATGTTCCAAACAAATTTGTTCATGCCTTGCTTGATTTTTAACTCTTCTTCTTTGGCTTTCTTGTCAGGCTTGGTAGCGAATTTTTTAATCAGCTTTCCGGAAGATTCTAAAATCTCTAATGAAGCCACAGTTTTGGTTGTGTCTTTCAAGAAATAATGAATCATGACACCATTGCTGTGATTCACGCCTTCAGTCTTAGGCTGGCCTCTTCGTCCGGCCTGGCCGCCATTCATTCGGTAGCTTGGCATCGGTTTAAACAAATGCACATCGCTGCTCGATACGGTTTGATTCAGTTGATGAAGTGGCGTAATATCATCAATCAACCAAAAGCTTCTTCCTTGGGTTGCGGCAATCAGGTTGTCGTTTTTGATCGTTAGATCGGTAATCGGCACGCTTGGCAAATTGAGTTGAAATGGTTTCCAACTCGCGCCATCATCAAAGGAAATGTACATACCAAACTCAGTGCCTGCATAGAGCAAGCCCGGTCTTTTTTGGTCAGCGCGAACAACGCGGGTGAAGTGCGTAGGATCGATGCCATCGGTAATTTTTGTCCAGGTTTTACCGTAGTCTTTTGTTTTGAACAAATACGGTTTAGCATCTCCTGATTTGTAGCTGGTAGTAGCCACGTAAGCGCCACCTTTTACAAATGGATCAAACTCAATGCTATTCACCATCGTCCACTCCGGCATTCCGGTAACGGAAAGTTTTTCCCATTTCTTTCCGCCATCGCGTGTGATGTGTAGCAAGCCATCATCTGACCCCGCTAGGATTAAATCTTTTTCATACGGTGATTCGGCTACCGCGAAAATGGTGCAGTAATATTCTACGGCTGTATTGTCTTTGGTAATCGGTCCACCAGATGGGCCCAGTTTACTTGGATCATTGCGCGTTAAATCCGGACTCACTAATTCCCAGCTTTCACCACCATTGTAGCTTACATGCAGATGCTGAGACGCTGCATACAACTTTTTAGGATTGTGGGGTGAAAAGAAAATAGGGAAGTTCCACTGAAAGCGATATTTCGCACCCTCGGCACCATGGCCCATCGGGTTATCCGGCCACGCATTGATGTTTCGCTCTTCGCCTGTGGCGTGGTTGCGCATAGTTAAAAAGCCATCGTAGCTGCCACCGTATACAACATCATTGTTGGTTGGGTCAACGGCAATGTGGCCGCTTTCACCTCCTGCAGTTGGTTCCCAATCGCGCATGCCAATGGAAAATCCATCCGTGCGATGAGCAATACGAATGGTGCTGTTATCTTGCTGTGCACCATAAATGCGATAGGGAAATTGATTGTCGGTAACTACCCGATAAAATTGTGCGGTAGGTTGGTTCTCGTAAGTCGACCAATTTTCGCCACCATCCATCGATACTTGCCCGCCACCATCATCGGCAATAGCCTGACGTTGGTTGTCTTCAGGGGCAATCCAAAAGTCATGATGATCGCCATGTTGTGCATTGAAGGATTGGAAGGTTTTACCTCCGTCTTTGGAGCGGTGATATGAAACGTTCATTACGTACACCATGTCTGCGTCTTTGGTGTCGGCATAAATTTTTGAGTAGTACCACGCACGTTGACGCAAGTTGCGATCGTCATTCATTTTCTTCCACGTTTGCCCGGCATCGTCTGAACGATACACACCGCCATTGTCATTTTCGATAATGGCAAACACGCGGTTTGAGTTCACCGGAGACACTGCCACACCTGAAATTCCCCAGAGTCCTTTTGGCAATCCTTCATTGGTGGAAATATTTTTCCAGGTTTCGCCACCATCGGTGCTTTTGTATATGGCTGATCCTTCGCCACCGCTTTCTAAACTATATGGTGTTCTGCGAATGCGCCACATCGAGGCAAACAGAATGCGTGGGTTATTGGGATCCATACATAAGTCCACGGCTCCCGCATCGGCATTGGCAAACAACACACGCTTCCAGGTTTTGCCGCCATCTTCACTTTTATAAACACCTCTTTCCTGCGATGATTTAAATAAATCGCCCAATACCGCAGCATAGACGATATCCGGATTTTTAGGATGAATGCGAATCCGCGGAATATGTCGTGATTCTTTCAGTCCGCTGAAGCTCCACGTTTTTCCGGCATCGGTCGATTTCCAAATGCCATGTCCGTAGGAAACATTCCCGCGCACAGTGCCTTCTCCCTGACCTACATAGATTACGTTGTTGTCCCAATCGCTCACGGCAATCGAACCGATCGAACTTCCGAAGAAGCCATCGGAAATATTCGACCACGTGCTTCCACCGTCAATGGTTTTCCATACCCCGCCACCGGTGCTACCCATGTAGTAGAGGTTGGGCTTTCCCGGCACTCCGGTTACGGCCGCAGAGCGACCTCCCCGATAGGGTCCAATGTTTCGCCATTCCAGGGCACCATAAAGTTTTTCATCAAAAGTGAGGGTAGGCGTTTTCGCTTCCTTCTTTTGTGCGCTCACCGCAAGGGTGGCCAAGAGAAAGAAAGCGAACCAATGAATTTGCTTCATATTAAAGTTGATTTAGGCTTGAAATGACAGTTTAGGCTAAAAGTAAGAATATCGCCACCAGATTTTTATAGATGGCAAAATGCAGGTGGGAGGTGGAGGGAAATGGAATATTGAATATTCTGGTTTATTTTGACACAAAATTACTATGGAACAACGAAGCCTTAAACCTCTTTTTAGTGTGCCGGTGATTGTGGCGGCACTCGGGTATTTTGTAGACATCTACGACCTGCTCCTGTTTAGCATCGTGCGCAAGCCAAGTTTAGCCAGTATGGGCGTGGCCGAAGCAGATTTGTTGAGTCAGGGTGAATTTTTGTTGCAGGTGCAGATGACCGGCCTGTTGGTAGGAGGGTTGATTTGGGGAATCATGGGCGATAAGCGCGGGCGACTATCGGTGTTGTTCGGTTCTATCTTACTGTATTCATTGGCCAATATTGCCAATGGATTTGTAACTACGGTTGATCAATATGCAGTGTTGAGATTTATTGCAGGCATTGGTTTAGCAGGTGAGTTAGGGGCCGGCATTACGTTGGTATCAGAGTCGTTGCCGCCTCGCTTGCGCGGATACGGAACTACGCTGGTAGCAGCAGTGGGTCTGTTAGGAGCGGTGCTGGCCAATTTTGTTGCGAAGCATTTTGATTGGCAGATTGCCTACTTCATTGGAGGTGGATTGGGTTTGTTATTGCTGATTGCTCGCGTAAGCGTTTTTGAATCGGGTATATTTTTAAAAGTAAAAGAGTCCAGCGTGCAGCGTGGCAATTTCTTTCAATTGTTTAATCAGAAGGAGCGCTTCATCAAATTCATGGGCTGCATTTTTATTGCACTTCCTATTTGGTTTGTCATCGGCATCCTCATTACGTTTTCTCCCGAGTTTGCCAAAGCATTGGGCGTGGAAGGTGTTATTTCTGCCGGAGATGCGGTGATGTACAGCTACCTTGGATTGGCGGCCGGAGATATGGTGAGCGGACTAATCAGTCAGGCCTGGCGCTCGCGCAAGAAGGTGGTTTCTACCTTTATCTTTCTCACCATGATTTTTGTGGGATGGTATTTATTCTCGCCCTACAAAAGTGTGGATAGTTTTTACGTGAATTGCTTCCTGCTTGGCTTTGGGGTGGGCTATTGGGCACTGTTTGTCACCATTGCGGCCGAGCAATTTGGCACCAACCTCCGCTCGACTGTTACTACCTCTGTTCCCAACTTTATTCGGGGCACAGTGGTTCCTCTAACTTTGGCCTTTAAATTCTTGCGCCCAGAGTTGGGAATTGTCAATGGCGCCTTGGTGGTGGGCATTGGCACCGTAATCATTGCCATTTTTGCTTTGCGGTTGATAGATGAAACGTTTGCGCGCGATCTGAATTTTGTCGAAAAGGACTAATTCCCGCTTTGGAGAATAACAGGGAACCTCATTTTTCTTCTTTTTAGCAGAATAACCTACACCGCATTTTAATTCGCGGGGTTTCTTAGTATTTTGGTCTTAACGAATAGCGGAGAAAACCTAGTTGAAAGGAGCTCTTCCGTTATTTGATAAAATTTACCCCAGTTATGAATCTCCCCCTCATTCGGTTACAAACTGTACTACATCCTACGGTTAACGCGTGGTGCAGAGATTTACGCTTTCGGTATTTAAGTAACGAGGCACAGTAATGAATGCGGGCCATGACAGTTTTCTACCATTTTTTTATTGGCCGCTTTTGTTCTGATGAAGAAGCCTATTCTCGCGCACGACTGATCATCAACTTTATACTCATTTCGATTGCACTCAGTCTGTTGTTTGCGCTGCTGCATAGCCAGTTTCAATTTCATATTCCGCAATGGTTGTTTGTATCCTTTGCAGCCGTATTGACTTTCGTATTATTCTTGTTTCGGGCACCGCTTTCTATTTCGCAGATGGCGCATGTCATTATTGGAATAGCTTGGGTCAGTTTCATCTGCGGCATTATGTATTCGGGTGGTATTTATTCAATGATTGTTCCGTGGTTGCTCCTGATGCCATTGATGGCGAATTTGTTGATACAACGTAAGGCCGCAACAATCTGGATGGTTATCTCAGCCCTCTCTCTGCTTTATTTGATGTTCTTTTTTGATAGCCAGCCGATGACCGATGATTCCAAATCTTCGTGGCGAGCGTTGATTGCAAATATGGGATTGGTGATTGTTATTTTTCTTTTTACCGAGTCGTTTTCACGATCCAAGGCGCGCCTGTTGGAAGCTTTGAAAATTAGCAATGCAGACCTCTTTGAGCAAAAAGAAGAGGTGCTCACGCAAAATGAAGAACTGACTCAGCAACGGGATGAGATAACCGTTCAGCGACAGCATATTGAAGAACAGAATATGCAGTTGCGAAAGCAGTTTGAGCAAATCGAAAAAACCAATGCCGAGCTAGCCATGCGGGCCACGGAGATATTTAACCGCAATGCTACGCTGGAAGAACATTGGCATACACTACTCAGCATTTCAAAAAGCCGAAGTGTAAATTTTGGAGACAGCGTGGAGGCATTGCGCCTGATTACGAAAACCGCAGCTGATAGCCTCAAAACCCATCGGGTGAGTGTTTGGCAATACCAACCGGAAGCAAACAGTATTAAGTGCCTGCTCTTGTACGAAGCGGATACAGATTCATTTACCCATGATGACGATTTACATGGGAAGGAATTCCCGCGCTACTTTGAAGCTTTGATGAAGGAGGAAGTCATTCCGGCCGATGAGGCAGAGACCGACTCCCATACCTTTGAGTTTAAAGATAGCTATTTGCGTCCCCATCATATTCAATCGATGCTGGATACACCTTACTTTTTAGACGGCAAACTAGGTGGCGTGATTTGCTGTGAACATCATGAGCACCGTCATTGGCTGGCCGAAGACATCATTTTTGCACAGGCCCTCTCAGACATCGTATCGCTTATGCTTCGAGCCACGCAGCGAAGGCAATACGAGGCACGCATTCGTGAACAGAAAAAAGAAATCTCCCGCATCAACCAAAGTTTAGAGCAACGGATCAAAGAGCGTACGCACGAATTGGAAAACCAAAATCACCAATTGGCAGAGTACGCCTTCATCAACTCTCATTTATTGCGGGCTCCCCTTTGCCGTATGCTGGGCCTGATTCATCTGATTGAGATTTCTGATTTGAAAATGAAAGAGATGGAGCTAATCGATCATTTAAAAAAATCGGGCGATGAATTGGATGATGTGGTGAAACGAATCAATAAAGCCATTGAAAATGGTGACCATTTCGGGCGTGAACATTTGGACAATAATGATAACTTTGTAACCAAATGATACTGAGGAAAATCCTTTGGGTTGTACTCATTCTTTTGCTGCATTTCCCTACTGTGGCTCAAAATCGATCCTTGATTGATAGCCTGAGGAATCGGCTAAACAATGAGCAAACTGAAAATCAATTTAACGTATTAAACGCCTTAGCGTGGGAGTATCGCTTTGCCACTCCGGACACCACCATTTACTATAGCACGAAAGCTTTTGATCTGGGCACTCGACTGCAACTTAAACTAAACCTCGCCAAGCCGCTGAATTTTCTGGGTGTTGCCTACAATTATAAAGGCGATCGAATTAAAGCATTTGAATTTTACCAGAAGGCAATTCAAATCGCAGAGTCACAAGCCGATTCGGTTCAAATGGCGTATGCCAATAATAATATTGGGCGACTGTTGTTTGAACAAGGTGTAGTGGCTAAATCTTTTAACTACTACGTCAATGCACTTAAACTATTCACGGTAACGAACGACCTTTCTGGTATTGCTTATGCAAAACAGAGTCTCGCGAGCCTTTATCGGGTGCAGTTGGATTATGCCAAAGCACAGCAGTCCTACAAGGAAGCGCTGCAAATTCGATTGCAGCTGAAAAATAGTCGTGATATTATGGCAGCGTACAATTACTTGGGTACGTTGGTACGTGATAATGATCAAATAGAACTATCAAACACCTATTTTTTAAAAGCCGATTCGGTTGCCCGACTGACCAATGATATCATCAACCTCGCTGAAATTAATATTTTATTAGCTGAAAATTACCTCAAACTCGGTCAACTCGATCAGGCGCGTGAATTGGGAACCAAAGGATTTGAAGTGATCAAAAGAATGAATAACCGGAGAATGCTGCCTGAAGCACATCTTTTAATTGGTAAAATCTATCTCGCCAAAAAACAATACGCCAATGCCATCATCGAGTTTACGGCTGCCCTCCGGGTAGCAAAGGAAACGCAGGTTTCTTCTTTTCAAATGGAAGCGTATTTTCAACTTGCCACGGCATCTAGCCTGATGGGTAAGAAGCAAGATGAGATTGGCTACATGAATCATTATCTCGTGTTGAAAGACTCCATCGAAGACCTGGAGCTAGCCAGGAAAGTAGAGCGGTTGCAATTTGAGTTGCAGATCGAAACGAAAGAAAAGGAAAATGAATTGTTAAAGCTGCAGAAAGCGCAAACGGAAAGCGTTATCAGCCGGCAGCGATTAATCAATGTTTTCTCCTGGATGGCTATCATTTTTTTAGCTGTGTTGGCCATCATCTCGTGGCGCGTGAGTAAACGAAGAAAAGATATCAATACCCAACTGGCAATTCAGAATCATCAGATCAACGAACACCAGCAGGAAATTGCCACGCAGAATGAAGCGCTCTCGAAGCGTAACAATCTCCTTTCCGATATTATCAATGAGAAAGACACCTTGATGAGCATTGTGGCGCATGACCTGAAAGCGCCCCTCAATCGAATTACCGGTCTGGTACAACTTATCGAATTAGACGGTCCGCTAAACGAACGACAGAAAGATTACGTTTCTAAGATTAAGGAATCAACCAAAGGTGGATCGAGCCTGATTACCGATTTGCTGGATGTGCATGCGATGGAGGGTAACAACAATTTGCCAATTCCGGAGGTTTTCGATTTGGGTGTTCTCATGAATGAATGTATCAATGCACAATTGATTGTAGCGCAGGCCAAAAATATCACCCTTGAAACGAACACGGCTCCGGCATCTGTTTTCACAGACAAATCATATTTGTACCGCATTTTAGAAAACTTACTGTCGAACGCTATCAAGTTTTCAGTCAGTGGTAGCTCCATTCGTATTCAAGGAGAAGTAAACTCCGGCAAAATCATCTTGAAAGTAAAGGATCAAGGCCCCGGATTTACGGAAGAGGATCAACGTAATCTTTACAGGAAATTTAAGCGTCTCAGTGCCCGACCTACCGCTTCTGAAAGTTCCAATGGACTTGGACTGGCTATTGTGAAAACATTGGTAGACCGACTGAATGGCTCTATTGAGTTAACGACAAAGCCAAAGGAGGGAAGCGAATTTATCGTTACGCTTCCTGCTCTTTGATTTCAACTTATTTTGAGAGCGCTTGCTCCAAATCTGCAATTAGATCTTCTACGTCCTCAACGCCTACACTCAATCGAATCAGTGTGTCGCTCAGTCCGTTTTTAATTCGCTCTTCTTTTGGAATGCTGGCATGTGTCATCGATGCAGGATGATTGATTAATGATTCCACACCGCCTAATGATTCGGCCAACGAAAACAGGGTGACACTCTCCATCAAACGAATGGCTTTGTCTAACTGATCGTCTTTCAAAGTAAATGAAAGCATGCCTCCAAAATCTTTCATTTGTTTTTTGGCGATTGCATGATTCGGATGATCCGCAAATCCAGGCCAGTACACTTTCCCTACTTTCGGATGCTGACGAAGGTATTCGGCAATTTTTTTTCCGTTGAAGCAATGACGCTCCATACGTAAGTGCAGTGTTTTAATACCGCGTAAAACTAAAAATGAATCTTGCGGGCCGGGCACTGCGCCACAGGAGTTCGCAATGAAAGCTAAATCTTTGTAAAGGTTTTCGTCATTCACTACCAGCGCACCCATGATCACATCACTGTGGCCTCCTAAATATTTGGTCACCGAATGCATCACAATGTCTGCGCCTAAATCCAATGGATTTTGTAGATAAGGTGAAGCAAATGTATTATCTACTGCAACTTGAATATTATGTTTCTTGGCAATGGCCACACATGCTTCAATGTCGATGATGCGCATCAATGGATTGGATGGTGTTTCCAACCAAAGCAGTTTCGTCTTTGAATTAATCAAAGGTTCGATGTTCGAAACATCGGTCAAGTCGATAAAATGAAACTTGATGCCTGCGCGTTCATATACTTTCGTGAAGAGGCGATACGATCCGCCATACAAGTCGTTGCTTGTAATCACTTCGTCACCCGGATTGAGTAAACGCAACACCGCATCGGTAGCACCCATGCCGCTTGAAAAACAAAGCCCGAATTTTCCATTCTCCAGTGCAGCAATGTTTTTCTGAAGCTGATTGCGCGTAGGGTTGGCACCACGTGCATAGGCATATCCTTTATGCTTAGCCGGTGACTCCTGCACGTAGGTGGAGGTTTGATAAATGGGTGTCATGATGGCACCGGTGGTAGGATCGGGTTCTACACCTGCGTGAATGGCTTTTGTTCCGAATTTCATTGCTGAAGATTTAGATAGGAGATATGAGACTTGAGATGAAAGAAGAAGCGAGTGTGCGTAAAAAACTCGTTTCTTCTCCCATCTTTTTTAAAACTTAAATGCTCTTGTTGATATCAAATTTTTCGAGGTAATCCGCTACTCTGCGCACAAAACTTCCGCCCAATGCTCCGTCCACTACCCGATGATCATAGGAGTGCGATAAAAACATTTTATGGCGAATAGCAATCGCATCGCCATACGGTGTTTCGATCACGGCTGGTTTCTTCTGCACTGCACCGAGCGCTAAAATTGCTACCTGCGGTTGCATAATGATAGGCGTGCCCATCACATTACCAAACGATCCTACATTCGAAACGGTAAAGGTTCCGCCCGCTAATTCGTCCGGCTTCAATTTGTTTTCGCGCGCGCGTTTCGCCAAGTCATTGACTGCTTTCGCCAAGCCGCTGATGTTGTATTGATCGGCATTCTTGATGACAGGCACGATCAAGTTGCCGGATGGCAATGCGACTGCCATACCAATGTTGATGTCTTTCTTTTTGATGATGCGATCTCCATCTACCTGCACGTTGATCATCGGGAAATCTTTGATGGCCATCATCACCGCTTCTATGAAAATAGGAGTGAAGGTAAGCGAGTCGCCTTCTCTTTTTTGGTAATCGTTCTTCCACTTGTTTCGCCAGAATACAATGTTGGTTACATCGGCTTCTACAAACGAAGTAACGTGTGGCGAAATGCGTTTGCTATCCACCATCCGCTCGGCAATCATCTTGCGCATCCGGTCCATCTGAATGATTTCATCGCCACCGCTAATGGATGCAGGCACTAGTGGAGCTGAAGAAGTGCGCGGTGTGCTGGCAATGGTTTGACCCAGTTTGCGTTGCTGCACATAGTCGAGCATATCTTTTTTGGTCACACGGCCATCGGCTCCTGTACCTGAAATGCTTTCCATTTCAGCCAATGCAATTTGTTCTTCTTTGGCAATATTTTTAACCAACGGAGAATAGAATCGGGAAGAGTTTTTGAAATCAACTGCCTGAGCTGCGGGTGCAGCGTGCCCATTCGAAGCAGCTACGGCCACAGGCGCAGTTGCTCCAGCAGAAACGGGTGCAGGAGTGGAGGTAGTAACTGGCGTTCCGGCTGCAACATCGGTGGTAATAATGGCGATGGCTTTACCAACTTTCACTACGTCACCTTCTTTAGCCAACAGTTCTTTTAAAACACCGGCATAGATGGACGGGACTTCGGTGTCCACCTTATCAGTAGCTACTTCCAGCACACTTTCGTCTTGCTCAATTTTGTCGCCCGGCTTTTTGAGCCATTTCAAAATGGTAGCTTCCATGATGCTTTCACCCATTTTGGGCATGATCAGTTCTACTTGTGCCATATGCGGAAATAGTTTAAAGTTCCAAAGTTACTACTTTTA
>JAJTHV010000031.1 GCA_021300095.1 Flammeovirgaceae bacterium
AAAATCGTCCACTCGCTGCTGTAAACCGTGCACTCGCTACTGCAAACCGTCCACTCGCTACTGCAAACCGTCCACTCGCTACTGCAAACCGTCCACTCGCTGCTGTAAACCGTCCACTCGCTACTGCAAACCGTCCACTCGCTACTGCAAACCGTGCACTCGCTGCTGTAAACCGTGCACTCGCTACTGTAAACCGTGCACTCGCTGCTGTAAACCGTGCACTCACTACTGTAAACCGTCCACTCGCTGCTGTAAACCGTCCACTCGCTTCTGTCGAGCGTTCAAGCTAGCTGTGCCTTGTTCCAACAGCTTCCACCTCATCTCCGAATCCTACCGAAGAACAAACGTTCTGTTATACTCAACAGGCACTTGCCCTAGGCACCTTTGCACCGTCAATAGTGACATACCATTTAACAACTAAAAAAATGACAGAGCAACAAATTCAAAGTTCGGTAGCAGAAATTGTGTCCCTGGCCCTGGCAGGCAAAGGAGCGGAGGCGTGGGCAAAGTATTACCACGCAGAAGTAGAGAAAGTGGATTTGGATGGAGCGAGCATCAAAGGCAAAGAGCGGGTGTTGCAAGCAAACCATGCCTTGCTGGCGAATATCACCGCGGTGCGCACCTACGCGCATGCCGGCAGCGTGGTGAAAGGCCAGCGCAGCTTCATTGTGTGGGATGTAGACTTTGATGTGAAAGACGTGGGCACCATTAAAACTACCGAAGTGTGCGTGCAAGATTGGCAAGACGGGCAGATTATCTGCGAGCGGTTTTTTGCATAACCCAAACAAGATGATTACGAAAGGCGCCAACAAGCGCCTTTTGTTTTAAAGCAGACGTAGCAGACTAAACTATTTTGAATGAAGAACGGATTTAATAACTTACGTAGGCGTCAGACGGCTATCCATATCCGCAAAAAGCCGTCAGACGACTTTCATAAACAGATATTGCTAATAATCGTAAATGGTTATAACCATGAACCCAAAAGTAAATTGGTTTTTTGAGAAAGAAACACCGTGGCAAGAAGCCTACCAATTGCTCCGCGACATTACACTAAGCACCGGCCTCAGCGAAGAATTGAAGTGGGGATGTCCCTGCTACGCACACGGCAAAACCAATGTAGTACTCATCCATGGATTTAAAGAATACTGCGCACTGCTCTTCATGAAAGGCGTGTTGCTGAAAGATGCAAAGAAAGTGTTGATTCAACAGACGGCTAATGTACAGTCCGCGCGGCAGTGGCGTTTTACCAGCGCCAAAGAAATTACAAAACACAAAGCCACCATCAAAGCGTACATCCAAGAAGCCTGGAATATCGAAAAAGCCGGCTTGAAAGTAGAGATGAAAAAAACGAAAGAGTTCAATATGCCTGCAGAGTTTAAGAGCGTATTGAAAGAGATGCCGGACGTGAAAAAAGCATTTAATCAACTCACCCCGGGGCGACAGCGCGGTTATTTATTGTACTTTAGTTCAGCCAAACAATCCTCCACCCGCGAAGCCCGCATTGAGAAATACATACCGAACATTTTGAAAGGAAAAGGGTTGGAGGATTGAGAGTTTTGAAATATTGTAATACAATGAAAGCATTTTATTGGACCTCGTTTATAATATCCATTGCAGCATTGCTCCTTAATGTCGGAATTGGATTATTTGCCTTGGGAATAATATTAATTCCCTTATTGATCTTGCATGCTTCAAATGGGCTTCGCCTACATATGACAAATCATACGGTTGCACTAATTTTATCCGCGATCAATCTATCGTGTTTGCACTTCTTCGACCGGACGGAGCACATGCATTTACAGGCACTGGACTAAGCGCTTTGTTAGATGTGGTTGGTATTAATGCCGGATATAGTCGCAATGATGAGAATATTTATTTTGGTGTATCAATGGCATTATTATTTATTCAAGCTGTTATGGATATACGGCTTAGGAAAGTAATCCTCAAAGCTTCTAAATAAGTTTGCTCTTCTTTTTCCTTCATATCTTAGCTTCCTAAAGATGTGTAAGATAAAATATTTATAGTATGGCTTTATTGGATCAATATCTAGCTGGCGAAACGGAACAGGTTTATTCAGAAATTGAAAAACTGGGTTCAAAGGCTTTTTCAAACGAATATCATGAAGATGTGGTAGCGGTAGTAAAAGAGACTATGCGCAGAGTTTCTTATAATCTGCAAATAATTCACAACACACTTCAGGAATGCAACTATCAATTTTACACGAGCACAGAATCTAGCTGGGATATTCCTTTGTCACCTCCAATCGCCAATGTAAAGAACCGTTTGAAGGAATACGAAGAGAAGATACGTCCGTTTGGTTCTCTTCCTCTGTCGTTGAAGTTATTCTATGAAATTGTGGGAGGGTGTAATTTCGGTTGGGATTATACGAAAGTCGATAATACAGAATGGGAAGGATTAGATCCTATTCAGCTTGCACCGTTGGATGTTCTTTTACAGGAACAGAATTCGCGCTATTGGATAGATGAAATGAAGGAAAAGATCGATGACGGAGATGTTCCAAGTATTGAATTAGCGGCTGATTATTTACATAAGGATGATATTAGTGGAGGTCCGGCTTATTCAATTGAGATAACGAAAAGCCCAACTGTGGACAGTCGTTTTTTGAATGAAGAACATGAAACCACTTTTATTGGTTATCTTCGAATAATCATGCAAAATGGTGGATTTGGTCGACCTTATGTTGGCAAAGAGAAATATGAACAGTTTTATCAAAAGATTCATTCAAAATTGCTAAAGATATAATCTAAACGAATTAAAAAATGCAACTTCGATGGATCGTTTTATTTGTAGCGTTGACTACAAGTCATTTAATACATGGTCAGACTCTCAGCGGACAAGTATTCATCTTATCCGAACAATATGATGAAAACAAATGCGAGGTAGTAGCCCTTTGCGATTGCTGTGCAACCGATTTATTCTTTATCAACAAAAAAGAATTTGTGATGGTAAGCCGGTGTTTGTTTGACAACACCTTCTCCAAAGGAAAGTACCGCATCAAAAACAACCTACTCACGCTGAAGTACAACAAAATACATATCAGCGAGAAAACAGATGAACAGACCGGAAAAGTAACTCACGTGGTCGAGAAATCGAATATAGAGAAAAGTGATTTTGAAATAAACACCTGCGGAAAGAAGCTACGCTTACACCATACCGCCATTCCCGAATTTAAAAACGGGATGCAATATGAACAATCGAAAGAGAAGCAATTGAAATCTGAATTACTAAAATCAAAAGCGTGGAAGCTTCTGGGAAAGAAACAAAGTTGATTTTGTAATTTAAAAACACCCATATGAATTCTAAAATGTAATGTTGCAAGAAGCGCTCATGTATTATCAGGAGAATAATTCAATTCCAGATGAATTTATTCATGCAATGGAGAACAACCGCGAATGTAGGATTGAATTGATTGAATACTTTCAAAAATCAAAAGAGCGAAACTTTGCAATCACTTTACTGGATAAAATCGTTACCTCCAGGGCACAGGGCAAAGAAGTAACAGGCGATACCATTATGCTGGCATGTTACTTACTAGGACTTCATAATTGTGTCGAAGATTGTATGAGAATATGGCAAGCGAAGAAAGTAGACTTTGATGCTTTTTGTTATATAGATATTCAACTAGTGCCATTTGCCGGATGGAAGGAAACTGTACACTATCTTACTTCGATCAATTCAAAAGAATCACAAGAAGCCTTGGATTATTTGAATCAGTGTAACCGAAGTGGAGACTTTGATAATCTGACCGATTATTATGATAAAAACACACTTCCCTGGTTCGTTTAATATGCGAATGAAGTTGTACGCTGATGCGGTTCAACGATTGCCAGGTGAGGGACAGTATATCATTGGCCATCAGAAGGAAGATTCTATTGTCGAAACATAATCACTGAAATTTTAAGATAGGTATCGGCTTTGCTTATTCAAGACTGACTACTCCACTTTCAAATACTCCAACTCCATTTCTCCATTTCATTTAGAACTTCCCGTTCTCCTCGGTCTGTGTCCCACAGACCGAAACATAAACACTAAAATTTTAAGATAGGCAACGGCTTTTACTAAACTCTGACTTCTATTCCATCTTCCCCTCGGTCTGTGTCCCACAGACCGAAACATAAACACTAAAATTTCAAGATAGGCAACGGCTTTTACTAAACTCTGACTTCTATTCCATCTTCAAAAACTGGATTCCCCATTTCTCCATTTCATTTAGAACAGGCGAAAGGCTTTTGCCAAGCTCAGTCAGCGAATACTCTACACGCGGAGGAATTTCATTGAATTGCTGGCGGAGGATAAGACCATCTTCCTCTAATTCTTTTAATTGATCCGTCAGCACTTTTCGCGAGATAGTCGGAATGCGCGAAGCAATTTCACCAAAGCGTCTGGTGTCCGAACGAATACAATACAAGATGATCGGCTTCCACTTTCCTCCAATAAGATTCAGTGTAGCGGTGACCGGACATTGATAAATGTCGGTTAATGCTCCGTTAGTTACCATTTTGTTACTACTATTTTCATGGTTACCTAAATGTAACAGGTTACGATTGTGAACTAACAATAGTCACTTTGTGTAACAAATGTAATTATTAATTATAAACCCATTTAAAAATGATTTTAGTAACAGGAGCAACAGGGCATTTTGGAAATGCAGCCATCAACTTCCTTTTAGAAAAAGGAGTACCAGCAAAAAATCTTACCGCTTTAGTACGAGCCAAAGAGTCGGCAGAGCAATTTACCAAACGAGGTATTCAAACAGCCGTTGGCGATTATGATGATTACCCATCACTGGTAGCAGCTTTTAAAGGAGTCGATCATCTATTGTTCGTTTCGGGTAGCGATATCGGAAAACGTCTGCTACAACACGAGCATGTAGTAAAGGCGGCTGTGGCAGCCGGTGTGAAGCATATTGTTTACACCAGCTTTCAGCGCAGAAACGAAACAGAAACTTCTCCGTTGTGGGTGGTAGCGCAATCACACTTGCAAACAGAGAAGTGGCTGAAAGAAAGTGGAATCGCTTATACTATTTTAAAGAACAACTTGTACATGGATTTTGTCCCCGCTTTCGTGGGTGAGAAAGTGCTCGAAACAGGAGTAGTATATCTTCCGGCTAAAGATGGAAAAGTAAGTGCCGCACTGCGTGTAGAACTGGCCGAAGCGACCGCAGCCATTTTGCAAACACCATCTGCTCATACCAATAAGGTATATGACTTCACCCACTCCGAGGCATTCACCTACCAACAGGTAGCTGACCTAATCTCTGCGCAAACAGGAAAGAAGATCGCTTATGTTTCACCATCAGCAGAAGAATACGCACAGACGCTCGCTAAATTCGGATTGCCGCAAGACATGATTGGCGTGTTTACCGGTTTTGCCGTGGCACAAGCAGTCGGGGAATTGAATGTGGTAAGCAAAGACCTGGAAAATATTTTAGGCCGTAAGCCAACTACGATCGCGGAATTTTTGAAATCGGTGTATCGCGCATAGACTGTACACAGTCTCCATAAATAAAATTCTCAATAGGAATCAGACAAACGTGGAGTTGTGAGTGAAATAATAAGTCACTCGCAGCACCACGTTTTTTTTGTCCATCCTCTAGTAGTCATCACACTACTTACAACTTCCACACTTCCAGTCTTCGTCCAGATCAATGACGGTAACAATGGTAAGATGGCGTTCTTTAGGAGCCACGATGATGCGCACATGTTGTTGGTCTTTGCTCGTGTAGCCTTCCAGCGCATACTTAGGGCCTCGCGCTGCCTCCGGCTCACTCTTCGCATAGTTAATGTTCGCTTGCTGCACAATTTCTTTCACTTCTTTTTGTGTGATATGCCGACACTCCATTCGGCAACGGGCATGCTTCGTAAAGAAGTAAGTAGCATCTACATCGCGAAAGACATCGGCTACGCTGGTAGAATCCGTTTCTGTAGAACGGTAAGTGCCGGAAGAAGTGCGTGATGATTTTTCAGGCGCACGCCCTTCGCGACATTGCCGCACAAAAAGTGCAACAATAAAGAGAATGACAATCAGTAAATAAGGAATCGCTTTCTTCATACTTATTTCTGATAGGCATAACCCAGCACGGCCACCACGTGAAAGGCAGTGCCGGCCAGTACAAACAAGTGCCAGATAAAGTGACTGTATTTAATGCGCTCCGCCACAAAAAACACCACACCCAACGAGTACATCACACCACCTGCTACCAACCAAAACAATCCCCAACCCGGCATACTACTCCATAAAGGCTCTACTGCAATTACCGCGAGCCAACCCATGCCTAAGTAGAGCGCAGTAGATAGTTTACTGCTCTTGGCACCGGCTACCGATTTAAGAACCACTCCGCCAATCGCAAGCGTCCACACAATGCCGAACAGCCACCAGCCCCACGCACCTTTCAAAACAATGAGCGTAAGGGGGGTATAGGTTCCTGCAATCAGCAAGAAGATAGCAGCATGATCGAAGATGTTAAAAACACGTTTCGCTTTGCTATGCGGAAAGGCGTGGTAAAGTGTAGAAGCCAGATAGAGCAACATCATAGTAGCACCAAACACACTCGATGCGAAGATCGCTTTGCCTCCCAACGGAATGGATTCAATGATCAGAATAGGAGTGACAGCAACAGCACCCAAAAACCCGATACCGTGACTGATACTGTTCGCGATTTCTTCGCCCAAACTTTGATGTCGTTTCGGAGGTTTTGTGCTCATGGTGCAAAGATCGGATTTTATGAGAGTTTTACCTACAGCACTTTTACTGTAGCAGAGTGGCTTTCTTAGTACCTTAGTGCCTTTGTGCCTTCGTGGTGAATAAGATTGTTGTAAGCCAATTCTATCTGTTCTATGATTCTATGTGCTCTATGTGCTAAAGTCCCGGCAAAGAGAACATCCCGTTGAAATACACAAACAAGCGCAGAGGAATTCTTAGTGCCTTTGTGCCTTCTTGGCGAATAATCGTAAGACTTTAAATAACATAGTATTTCCCTACTAATATCTAAAACACAAAGCCCCTTCAGGTTTGCTATATTTGCACTATGTTTAACCGACTCAAAGAAATCTATCAGGAAGTAGAAAATCACACCGACCTTACCTACAAGGCCATTCCCTTTTATACTAAAGCCATCCGCGACATCAAAGTAGAGCTGCTGAAGATTGCCACCATGCAAGGTGAGCAACTCTCGCGCAACGTCACCGATGCCACCCGGCTGATCCACTTAACGAACCGCGATGATCTGAGCGGAATTGAAAACTATCCCAAAGAAATCCCTAAATATCTTAAGCGTGTC
>JAJTHV010000322.1 GCA_021300095.1 Flammeovirgaceae bacterium
CTCGAAGAGATTAAAAGAGGGTGAGGCAATATCTGCGGATCAGCATATTTAAAAATTGCTCGAGTCTCCATTGCTCTCACCCCTTTTCACTTTTGACTCAAATTAGTAATTTGCTAATTGAATCTAAAACAAACATAGGAGTATTCTGTGAGGTTGCTAATGCGCAATTCGCCCGGTAAGTTCCAGGTATTGCGTGGCGTAAATAAATTGTATTTCAAGCCAAACCCTTTATTCTCAGCAAAGTCGGTATAGGGTAAAAAGAATACGCTCGAATAATTAGTCTTCTCGTCTTTACCCAAAACAAATGCGGCATTAAATGACGAAACCAGAATTTGTTTTCCACCAGAATTGGTGGTAGAAATCGGAATCACTGAAAAGGAAACAGGTTTACTGTCAGGTGGTTTGGGCTTTCGCGAAATCTTAAATGTTTTGACAATAATCTCTACCAAATCTGTTTGCTTGGTTGCTACTTTCTTTTGAGCATAAAGAGTTTGTATGCCAATGATAAACACACAAAAAAAGACCCAGCGTTTAAGAAACATTTTGGAAATGAATGAGCAACGTGAATAACGTAGAAAATAAAAAAGACACCATCGAAACAGTGTCTTTTTGTGGGCTCCTCCTCTTGGACTTGAACCAAGGACCCTCTGATTAACAGTCAGATGCTCTAACCAGCTGAGCTAAGGAGGAAATTGGAGGTGCAATATTAAGGCTTTGTGGCACAATTATCAAAATCAGACGAAAAATTTTAGGTCAAAATAAACCTTGTTTCTTTGATTACGTATTTTAACTTTGTAAAAAAAAGTACTTTTATATGCATAAGCAATCACCTCAAAGCGACATCGAATCCATTCGGCAGTTGATGGAGCGATCCGTCAAATTTGTCTCGCTGAGTGGATTATCAGGTATTTTAGCGGGTGTTTATGCATTACTAGGAGCCGCCTACGCATACCAACAGATATATTCTGGTCGGGTTCTTCATTCAGTTGAATATTATCATGGCACAATACCCATTGTTCAAAATCTTTTGATTACAGCCATTATTGTATTAGGCGCATCGCTTGCTACCGGTTGGTGGTTTAGTCAACGCAAAGCTAAAAAGTTAGGTACAACCATTTGGAATGCTACCAGCCGTAGGTTGTTGATTAATCTGGCGATACCACTGGCTGTTGGTGGATTCTTTACATTGGTGTTGTTGTATCACGGATACTTTGCTATGGTAGGATCAGCTGTTTTAATCTTTTATGGATTAGCATTGATCAATGCCAGTTCCAGCCTTTTTGAAGAAGTGCGGTATTTGGGTTACAGTGAACTTTTGGTAGGAATGATCGCAGCCATTTATCCCGGCTACGCATTATATATGTGGGCCTTTGGATTTGGCGTACTTCACATTATTTATGGAAGTCTGATGTATAACAAGTACGATCGACACTAAGCGCCTGTGAAAAACCCGTTTGAAAATTTAGATAAAATACTCGAGCATCGGCTGCGATTACAGATCATTTCTGTGCTGGCGGCTAATGAATCGTATGACTTTAATGAATTAAAGGAATTGCTGGAGACCACCGATGGAAATTTGGCCACACACATTAAAGCATTGGAACGTGAAAAATATTTGTCGGTGAACAAATCATTCATCGAACGAAAGCCCAATACTCGATACAAAATCACCGAGCGCGGTCGTGCAGCATTTAAGAAACACCTTGACGCGCTAGAAGAATTGATAAAACAGCAGCGGAAATAAATTTTTTTATTTATCAACTTTTAAATTAAAAGCACTTTTAAAATACAAAAACAAGACCACACATGGAAACTACACCTACTAACATTTTTGAACGATTGAATCAATGGATTAAAGAGTCTGTTACCATCAAACTTCTCTCCATTGGATTTTTGCTGCTGATTTTATTGATCCCAGCCTCTTGGATTGAATCTTTAATTGTAGAGCGACAAGCTCGTGCTGAATCGGTGGTAGGTGAAATTTCTGAGAAATGGTCGGGCGAACAAACACTATCAGGGCCAGTTTTAATCATCCCTTTTTTAAAGCGTGAAAAAATAGACAAGGGAAAAGATGGTACTGAAACACGCGAATGGAAAGAGAAAGCATTTTTTCTTCCCGATAAACTAACAACTACGGGAAAAGTGAATCCACAAGAATTGCACCGCGGAATTTTTGAAGCTGCGGTCTATGAAGCAGCACTCGAAATGCAAAGCTCTTTTTCAACTCCTGATTTTTCAAAATTGAAAATTGCTCCGGAAGACGTGCTGTGGCAAGAAGCTTACTTGGTTCTTGGCATTAATGATCTTAGGGGTATAAGCGTAAACCCTACTATCAAAATCGGAGGAACAGAAGTAGTTTCGGAACCATCCAGCCAAATTGGTGTTTCAACACAATTCAAACCGGAATCAAGTGTGGTAACAGCTGAGGATTATTCTGACGGAAGTCTCACAACGCGCTTAACTCAAAATGGAATTACGGCTCCTCTGTCATGGCAATCTGCAGCTGATTTTCAAAAGGAGGTAACCATTTCGTTGTCGCTGAAGGGCAGTACGTTGCTTTGTTTTGTGCCGACCGGAAAGACAACGAAGGTGTCGCTGGCAGGTCCGTGGCCAAACCCGAGCTTTACAGGAAATTTCACCACATCCACGCGTGATGTCAATGAACAAGGCTTTACGGCACAGTGGAATGTGCTTCATTACAACCGCCCCTTTGCACAACAATGGGTAGGTGAGGGGCAACGTTTTTCAGGTTCTGAGTTTGGTGTTAAGTTGTTGATTCCGGTGGGGCAATATCAAAAAAGCATGCGCACGGCTAAGTATGGTGCGCTGGTTATTCTACTCACCTTTGTAGCGTTATTCATGGTAGAGATTATGCGCAAAGTTCGTATTCACCCATTTCAATATATTCTGGTAGGTGCTGCACTGATCATTTATTATTCGTTGTTGCTTTCGTTTTCTGAACATGTAGGTTTCGATGTGGCGTATTTGATCGCTTCACTGGCAACCATCACACTCATCAGTTTGTATTCGTTTAGCTTTTTTGATGTACGCAAACTTTCGGGTGTATTGGCAGGACTTCTCTTTTTCTTTTATGGGTTTGTATTTGTAATCATTCAGTTGCAGGATTATTCATTACTCCTTGGTAGCGTGGGATTATTCATCATCATTGGTTTGATTATGTATTTCTCCAAGAATATTAAGTGGTATGGAGATGAAGCTTAAAATCAATTACAAGAGTTAATCAAAAAGTTTATCAGGCGTCAGACCGCTATACACTGTTGGAGTATAGCGGTCTGACGCCTTTTTGAAAATCACTCTCAATTGTAAAATAGAATTCTTGCAATCAGCGGTTTTGTATTTCACTTCTTAAAAATGAAATACACGGCCAACACCAAAAACACAAAGCCGATCAGATGATTCCACCGAAAGGTTTCGGTTTTAAATACAATCAACGAAAAGGCTACGAATACGATCAAGGTAATTACCTCTTGTATAACCTTCAACTCCAACAAAGAAAAAGGCCCACCATAGCTTTTAAATCCAATCCGGTTGGCTGGCACTTGTAATATGTATTCAAAAAGTGCAATGCCCCAGCTGATCAAAATGATGGCAACTAATCCTAAATTCTGACTCCAACTCATTTCTTTGAACTTCAGGTGGCCATACCAAGCCACAGTCATAAATGCATTCGATAAGACAAGCAATAGGATCGTCAAAGCACCTTTCATCGTTTCTTTGTTAATTTAGTTGTAATTTATACATCCAAAAGGAAATCCAAAGAGCAAGCGAATTACGTAAATCCATTAAGTTAAGTCCAATCGTATGAATACAACAGTCGCTCATTCAACCAACTGGAAGCAGATTTATAGTTTAATGGCGCTCAACGCAGCCATAGTCATCAGCTGGATTGCCTACCACAATTACCAACCCAAAGTGCTCGAAATCTTCCATTTTCAGGAGCTTTCTTTTTTTCTGGTAGTAGCACAGGCGCTCATTTTAGTATTTATTCCACCGCTCGCAGGTGTCATTGCCGATCGAGTCATTCAATCGGGCGGCAATCGGTTTGTAGTGTTTACCGTGGGTATCAGCGTTACAGCTATGGTGTTTATGTGTGTGGCTTTTACAGTCGGCACAGCTACAACAATTAATCTTACTTCGGCTTTGCCCTTCATGATTGTGGTGTGGTTAATCTCGATGAACATCTTTCATAGCCCCGCTAATTCCATGCTCGAACTTTTTGCCCCAGCCAAGGAATTACCCACTGCCATGGCGATGATGGTGATCACTACTGAATTGCTTTATGCCTTCGAGCCTTTGATCGTTGGTTTTGTAGATTACCTCGGCCCCGTTTTAACTTTTGCATTAGGTGGCGTGTTGTTAATCATTACCGGTTATTTTTTCAAAACGTCTACACGCTCATTAAAACTAGTGCGCGATTATCAGGAATCTAAAAACACCACCACCGATTTTGCATTAGTTCTTTTAGCGGGTTTAGTGTTAGGATTAGCTACGGCATTATTCAAAAACTATCTCCCTCAAAAAATTGAAAGCGCTTTTGTAGCGATGCGGCAGAATGGAATTGATATTGTTATTTCCGGTTCAATGGTGATTTCATTTGGATTAGTGGTTGCCGCGCTTGCAGCATGGCCCTTTTCTAAACTCGTAGATCGAATAGGTACCGAGAAGAGTTTGCAGTATGGATTGGTGGGTGCCTTTGTTGTATTGCTGCCTTCATTTTTCATCGGCAATGCCTATGCGCTCATTCTAATTACAATTTTGGCAGCGCCATTTATCAGTTATGCTACCGTAGCTGGATTTCCTTACGCCTTAGGTAAACTCTCAGCCCGAAATGTAACACTGGGTGCCGGTATCTTTTTTGGGAGTGTAGAACTGGCTGATGGCGTGATGAATATTTTACAGCAATAGGGAGCAGTAGATTTAATTTCAAGCATAAAAAAAATAGAGTCCAATGCTGAACTCTATTTTTTTTCGATGAAAGTGAAGATCAAACTACTTCACCAGCTTCTTATACTTAATTCGCTTCGGTTGCTCATCGCCTAATCGCTTGCGCTTGTTTTCTTCGTATTCGCTGAAGCTGCCTTCAAACCAAAATACTTGCGAGTCACCTTCAAACGCTAAGATGTGTGTACACACGCGATCTAAGAACCAACGATCGTGAGAAATAATCACCGCGCATCCTCCAAAATTTTCCAGCGCTTCTTCTAATGAGCGAAGTGTGTTCACATCCAAATCATTGGTCGGTTCATCTAACAATAGCAAGTTGCCACCTTGCTTGAGCGCAATGGCCAAGTGCGCGCGATTGCGCATACCACCCGATAGTTCTTTTACTTTTTTGGATTGATCGGTACCACTGAAGTTGAATTTACTCACATACGCACGCGAGTTAATTTCCTTTCCACCTACCATAATCAAATCACTTCCTCCGGTGATCGCCTGAAACACGGTATCCTCCGGCTTCAAATCATCATGCTCCTGATCTACATACGCAAACTTCACGGTTTCGCCTACTGAGAATGTTCCAGCATCAGGTTTCTCAGCGCCCGTAATCATTTTGAAAAGTGTGGTTTTACCGGCACCGTTCGGCCCAATAATTCCCACAATACCTGCCGGTGGCAAGGAGAATGTCAAATTCTCATACAGCAACTTATCGCCATAAGCTTTTGAAACACCATTCGCTTCAATCACCTTATTACCCAAGCGTGGCCCGGGTGGAATAAACAACTCCAATTTTTCTTCACGCTCTTTGGTTTCCTGACTGATCAGTTTTTCATAGTTGCTCAAGCGCGCTTTTCCTTTTGCCTGTCTGCCTTTCGGATTCATCCGAACCCATTCCAATTCGCGCTCCAGCGCTTTTTGTCGTTTCGATTCCGATTTCTCTTCTTGTGCTAATCGTTTTTGTTTTTGATCCAACCAGCTCGAATAATTTCCTTTCCACGGAATTCCCTCACCGCGATCCAGTTCCAAAATCCAACCCGCCACATTATCCAAGAAGTAACGATCGTGAGTCACCGCAATTACGGTTCCTTTATATTGCTTCAAGTGTTGCTCCAGCCAATACACCGACTCCGCATCCAAGTGGTTGGTAGGTTCATCCAACAAAAGCACATCCGGTTCTTGCAATAGCAGGCGGCACAAAGCCACCCGTCTTTTCTCACCACCCGATAACACTTCAATTTTCGCATCCGCTGGGGGGCACCGCAGCGCATCCATTGCGCGATCCAGTTTGCTATCCAGTTCCCACGCGCCAATGGTATCCAGTTTTTCCTGAATCTCTCCTTGCTTCGCAATCAGCTTGTCCATCGCATCTGGATTTTCCAACACGGCCGGATCGCCAAACTTTTCATTAATCGCTTCAAATTCTTTCAGCAATGCAACCGTTTCCTTCACGCCTTCCTCCACAATTTCGCGCACCGTTTTCGATTTATCGAGTTGAGGCTCTTGCTCCAGTAATCCAACCGTGAAACTCAAGTCAGAAACCACTTCTCCTTGAAATTCTTTATCGATACCCGCAATAATGCGAAGCAAACTCGATTTACCGGATCCATTCAAACCCAGCACACCAATCTTGGCTCCGTAGAAGAAAGAGAGATAAATATTTTTTAAAACTTGTTTTTGAGGCGGGTAAATCTTGTTTACACCAGCCATCGAGAAAATTATTTTTTCGTCAGCCATAGTGGTTATGATTCAATTTGGGAGGACAAATATGGCTTTTTTAACTCAATAGTCCACAGTTTACGTATTTGAGAAATAGCCACCGCAATGGTTACTTTTATTTAATTTCAATCATGCACCCATGGCTATTGACTATGGTCTAATTAATTCTATTTTTGCGGAAAATTAAAAGGAGAAAAATATGTACTGGACACTTGAATTAGCTTCGTATTTGGAAGATGCTCCTTGGCCTGCAACAAAGGATGAGTTGATCGATTTTTCTATTCGCTCCGGTGCTCCGCTCGAGGTGGTTGAAAATTTGCAAGAGTTAGAGGATGATGGACAACCTTACGAGAGTATCGAAGAGATTTGGCCCGATTACCCCACCAAAGAAGACTTCTTCTTCAACGAAGACGAGTACTAGAAAAGCAATCTATACTGAGAAAGAGACATAGAAGCCCTGCCAGTCGGGGCTTTTTTTATGGGCGGCCTGGCCAAGCGAGGCGCAAGGCCATCAGGCTGTTTGCTTCAAGTCCTCGCCCCGCCAGTTTCCTTTCGTGTATCGGGTCTGTGGGCTTTCCGCTGCCATCCTTGGCCGATAGTGCTATTCAAAAAAACTTTTAGCACATTCATAACTTTGCAAAGCTTTATTCTCCTTATTTTCTTGAATTTCTAGTTAACTGATGTTTTTTTAATCCTATTTAACGGAGCTCTAGAAAAATCGAATTACAGACACGATTTTTTTTTAATAACTTTCTACAATGATTATTAGCTCCCCAAATGCGATAGAGTTCAGGTTTTAAAAAAAATCAATCATGGGGAAACAAAACGAAATAAAAGTCTTTGATGAAAGAAAGGTCCGCACCATTTGGGACAGCGAGCAAGAAAAGTGGTATTTTTCTATTGTTGATGCTATTCACGTATTGACGGAAAGCCCTAATCCAAGGAAGTATTGGAGTGTTCTAAAAATTCGATTAAAAAAGGAAGGAAGCGAGTTGGCTACAAATTGTAGTCAACTGAAAATGCAATCAGCTGATGGTAAACTTTATAAGACGGACGTAGCGGACACAGAACAACTTTTCCGACTAATACAGTCCATTCCTTCACCTAAGGCCGAGCCATTCAAACTTTGGCTAGCGCAAGTTGCCTCGGAACGACTTGATGAAATCCAGGATCCTGAGCTGACGATTGACAGAGCTTTAGATCAATATTTAAACTTAGGTTATTCTGAGAGTTGGATCAACCAGCGACTGAAGAGCATTGAAGTACGAAAGGAATTAACAGATGAATGGAAAAAGCAAGGGCTAAAAGAAAGCATTCACTTCGCAACACTTACCGATATCATTACCAAAGCTTGGTCAAACAAGACTACTAAAGAATACAAAATATTGAAGGGGTTGAAAAAGGAAAACCTGAGAGACAATATGACCAATACTGAACTTATTTTGAATATGCTTGCCGAAGCGTCAACGAAAGATATATCGCAAGCCGTTCAGCCAAAATCATTTGATGAAAGTAAAATCGTTGCTAGTCAGGGTGGAAATGTTGCTAATGTTGCCTTAAAAGAGCTCGAAGCCAAAACCGGAAAGAAGGTTGTTTCTTCAGCTAATGCGAAAAGTATTTTGAACGAACACAAGGAGGAAAAGAAGATCAGCCAAAGACGCTCGAAAAAGAGTTAGGAACTAACTAGTATTGGCCATTTTTCCCATCCATCAACGCCTTCGCCACGATCAAATCCTCAGGCGTGGTAATCTTAATGTTTTCATAGCTGCCTTCAAATAGAGAGATAATATGCCCTGCGCGCTCGGCTACACTAGCATCGTCTGTGAGGCTCGCATCTTCTTTTATTTCGTAGGCTTTTTTAATGAGCTGCAGATCAAAAGTTTGTGGCGTTTGAATCAATCGGAATTTCGAGCGATCCATCGCCTTTGTATTGTCCTGATCAGTCATTCGAATGGACTCTTTCAACCGCACAGCCGCCACTGCCGATTGGTGCACAGCCGCTAGCCGAAACGATGCTCCAATAATATCCGAACTCACCAGTGGCCTCACGCCATCGTGAATGGCCACTAAACCTTCGCCTTCTAATATACTCAACCCATTCTTCACCGACTGAAATCGGCTATCGCCCCCTTTTTGGAGCAACACGGGCTTGGTAAAATCATACTTTTCACAAATCGACTTCCAAATCCCAAAGTCATCTTCCGGCAATACCAACACTACTTTGATCTTTTCAGAATAGCGATAAAAAGCCTCCAGCGTATGGAGCAGAATGGGCTTTCCGTTCAATTCAAGAAATTGCTTAGGCAATACACTTTTGATGCGTGTGCCTTTGCCTCCGGCAACAATTAGTACATATTCAGATTTGTTCACCATGCTGTGTCTTTGTAATCCAAATTAGAAAAAACAATTTGGTTGGTTAGCTTTACTAACAAATAAGAATGGTATGGGTTTTCTTCGGATTCTATTGGTGGCGTTTAATACAGCCATCATTACTTACCTGGTTTATCGGCTGGTGCAAATCTATCGATCTGCATCAGCCTATAAGGCGATTATCCTGATAGCCGGAATAGTATTGTTGCTATTGCCCATTACCGTATTAGTCGGGTTTATTAGACCAACCGTTATCTACGTGTTGATTTATCCAATAGCAATAGGCTCCTTTATTTTCCTAATCAAAAGCGAAGTCTGATTATACAATCAACATCGCATCGCCATAGGTAAGGAACTTATATTTTTCCTTTTTGGCAGTTTCGTAGGCTTTCATTACTAAATCATAACCACCAAAGGCAGCTGTCATCATCAGCAAAGTTGACTCAGGCTGGTGAAAGTTGGTAACCATCGCACTGCAAATCTTAAAGTCGTAAGGCGGGAAGATGAATTTATCGGTCCATCCTTCACGTTCTTTCAATCGATTATTGGCAGATACAGCAGATTCCAGTGTGCGCATAGTCGTGGTGCCAATTGAACACACACGGTTTTTATTATCCAAAGCCTGATTCACAATTTTAACCGGCTCAGAGCCAACGATAAAATTTTCTGAATCCATTTTGTGCTTCGTCAAATCTTCAACATCCACAGCACGGAAAGTACCCAAACCAATGTGCATGGTCACGTACGCCATGTCAACACCTTTCAATTGCAAGCGCTTTACCAATTGCTTGGTGAAGTGCATACCTGCTGTAGGAGCAGATACGGCACCTTTATGTTTGGCGAAAATAGTTTGAAAACGCTCTTTATCGGCAGGTTCTACTTTGCGCTTAATGTACTTAGGCAGTGGCGTTTCGCCCAGTGTTTCTACAATCTTGTCGAAAGCGGCAGAATCTCCATCAAATAAAAAACGGATGGTTCTTCCGCGTGAAGTAGTGTTGTCAATGACTTCAGCTACTAAGTCGCCATCGCCAAAATAAAGCTTATTGCCCACGCGAATTTTTCGGGCAGGATCTACCAAAACATCCCACAGGTGCATTTCGGCATTCAATTCACGGAGCAGAAATACTTCTATTTTCGCTCCGGTTTTCTCTTTGCGGCCATACAAACGTGCCGGGAACACCAATGTGTCGTTGGCAACCATCACATCGCCATCATCAAAATAATTGACGATGTCTTTGAAAATTTTATGCTCAATTTTTCCGGTGTCTTTGTGTAACACCATCATTCTGGCTTCGTCTCTGTTTTCGGCTGGGTGATTGGCAATTAGGCTGTTGGGAAGGTCGAATTTGAATTCAGATAATTTCATAAGCTTACGGGCTTTTAGATCCGGTACTTTTCCGGATTTATAAATAAGGTTGCAAAAATAGGGATTTGTTTGGTACTTGAAATAAAAATAGGTTTTCTTAATCCAAAACGCACAAAACAGCGTTAAAACGCCATGCTTACAATTCGACTCATTCTTGAAAGTTTAGGTTTCGCCTGGAGAGCTCTCCGCTCCAACTTATTGCGCACGATTTTGTCGCTGCTGGGTGTTACCATCGGTATTTTTTCCATTATCGCGGTTTTAACGCTGGTTGATTCACTGGAAAAAAATATCCGCGATAGCCTTAACTTCCTGGGTAGCAATGTGATTTATGTAGATAAATGGCCTTTTACCGGAGGAAATAGCCGCGACTGGTGGAAAGATTATATCAAACGACCCAACCCATCCTACAATGAATATCGCTTTCTGAAGGCGAATTTGAAGAACGGTCAAACCGTGTCCATTTATGCTTCTACAGGCGAGGTAACGGTAAAGAGTAAAAACAATGGGATCAATAGAATTCGGTTGAATGGTGCTTCTCTTGATTATGAAAAAGTATTCGAAGTAAATGTTGATCAAGGCCGCTATTTCACGATTGACGAAGTGGAAGGTGGACGAAACGTAGTAGTTCTGGGCTATGAAGTAGCCAAAGCACTCTTCCCTAAAATTGATAACCCGGTGGGTAATTATGTGAAAATTAAAAACCTGCGCTTTTCTATTGTAGGCATCGTAAAAAAAGAAGGAGAGAGCTTTATGGGATTTACCAGCAATGACTATAGCTGTATCATTCCCTATGACGCTTATCGGAAACTATATCAAACCGGCTCAGGTCGATGGAACGAAATCGGTTCGCACATCGGCTTAAAGGGATTCGAATCTGATATTGGGCTGGTGGAATTAGAAAATGAGGTTCGGGGTGCCATGCGGGTGCGAAGAGGATTGAAACCATCACAAAAAGATAATTTTGAATTGAATAGACCTGAGGCTATTGGCAAAGCCATCAGTGGATTGTTTGACGTATTGGGAGTGGCCGGTTGGATTATTGGTGGCTTTTCAATGTTGGTGGGCGGATTTGGAATTGCCAATATCATGTTCGTATCTGTTAAGGAAAGAACAAGCATCATTGGATTGCAAAAATCACTAGGTGCAAAAAACTATTTTATTCTGTTTCAATTTTTATTTGAATCTATTTTCCTGAGCTTAATTGGCGGGCTTGCCGGATTATTTCTGGTGTGGCTGCTCACGCTGGTGCCATTTGGAAGTTTAGCGGTGGTATTGTCAGTGAAAAATATTGTGCTGGGACTCGGAGTTTCTTCCGTGATCGGACTAGTAGCGGGAATTGTGCCGGCAGCCATGGCTGCGCGATTGGATCCGGTGATAGCTATCAGAGCGAACTAAGATCTATCGGAATAAGTACTGGTTGCTAAAGGACACTTCTGTTTTACAGAGGTGTCCTTTTTTGATTGGATTACGAGAACTTTTTGAGTGTGAAGTAGAAGGTACTTCCTTTTCCCAAACTGCTTTCTAACCAAATACGTCCTCCGTTTCGCTCAACAAATTCTTTGCAGAGTATTAATCCTAGACCTGTACCTTTTTCATTGGCAGTTCCGCGTGTGCTGTATCCGGTAGTTTTTTCAAACAACAATTTTTGAACTTCGGGGCTGATGCCTACACCTTGGTCCTTCACAGAAAGGATGTAATTGTCAGCGTCTTCTTTTGCGTCTATTTCGATCGTGTGGCCTGCTTCTGAAAACTTGATCGCATTGGTAAGCAGGTTTCGCAATACAAGATTAATCATATTGCTATCGCCCAACGCAAAAAGTGAAGAGCCGATTAAGTTATTGATTTTGATTTCTTTGAGATGGAGTGAAGTGAGTAACTTGATATTGCTTTCGGCCAGTTGGTTTAGATCAATTTTCTCAAACTGTATTTTCAACTTATCCATTTGGAGCAACGTCCAATCCAATAAATTATTAATTAACGTTTTGGTATGGTTAAACTGAACCCGCAGTTCTTTATTGAGCCGTTTAAATTCTTCCGGTGAGATTTTATCCTTATCCATTAAATCCAGAATGCCGGAGAGCGCATTCATGGGCGATCGTAAATCGTGCGAAATAATGGAGAAGAACTTATCCTTTACTTTATTCAATTGTTCCAGTTCGACACTTCGTTTCTTGATTTCTTCCTGATGTTCAAGTAGAAGTTTGTTGATTTTGATTCTGCGCTGGCCACTTCGGTAAACGGTGAATAATAAAATACCTGTTAGTGCGATGGCTACCACTAAAATATTGCTGATGAGTTCCTGTTTTTTCACTTCGCTTTTTCGAAGTTGTTCCATTTTGGTGAGTGCCTTTATTTGCTCTTCTTTAGAGGCAGTTTCAAAGCGTACCTGATCTTGTAATAATTTCGCCTGCATGCCTTGACTGAACAGGCTGTCTTTTAACTGATGTTGTTGCTTGATGTAGATCAGTGATTTTTTATAATCACCACTTTCTTCCAATAGTTTAGACAGGTTTTCATAACACTCAATTTCAAGTGTCCACGCATTCAGCCGATGCGCGGTTTCGGCACTTTTTTCGAGCAACTTTTGAGCATCGGCAAACTTGTTTTCGGTCATTAATACCAACCCTCTGCCTAAATCTATCTGTGCAATGCCGTATTGATTGTCATTTTTCTTAAACGTAACAAAAGCACTATCATAATATGTACGTGCTAACGCATTGTTGTTAAGCAGTCGATATGTTTTAGCAATGTTCAAAATAACGGTAGGCTCGAGCTCATTGATACTTAGTTTACGTTCGCGGGTGTAGCGTAAAGAAAGCTGCAAAGCGATCAGAGCAGAATCATATAGTTTCTTTCGAATATAGATGTCTCCCATTTCGTTGTAGTGATAGGGCTCGCCTTCGAGGTCTTTGATTTCGCGACTTATTTTCAACGAAAGATTTAAATAATCAATGGCTTTATCATATTGGCCTAAATCTTTGAAAACGCCACCAATGTTATGCAGCGAAATGGCTTGTTGTAATTTCTCTTTATCGGAGTTGAGCGCAATTCGGTAGCTCTGGGTGTGATAGAAATACGACTCATCAAATTTTCCAAGCGAGGTATAGTTGGTACCTAAATTATTATAGGCTATGGCAATACCCGAACTATCTTTCAATTGATAATAGATATTGAGTGCCAGATTATTGTATTTGATTGCCGAAGCAAAGTCCCCCTGAATACTTTTTAAAGATCCATATTTAGTATAGGCCTTTCCCTTATAAAAAGTGGATTCTTTTTCCATTTCTGCGATTTCAATGGCTTGTTCAGAATAAGCCAGACTTTTATTGATATCAATAAATTGATATTCTTCGATTAGTTTGAAGAGGATATTTAATTTGGTTGAATCAACTTTTGTTTCTTCCAATCTCTGCTGTAAACTGTCTGTTGTAGACTGTGACAAAGCCGACACAAATAGAAGGCAATTGGCTACTAGTATGGGGAGAAACTTTCGCACGGTTTTACTTTAATAAGTGAGTTATAAATTTGACGCTTTTCGAGAACCTAAAATAGACAATATTTACAGAAAACCTACATCGCTGCCATTGTAAATCGCTTTCAATTCCAGAGCGGATGCCACTTCAGGCTGACTTTCTGATGAAAGAATATTTGAGTGGAGGCTTCAAAGGATTCTGTGTAGTCAGAAACCAAAAATTGGAGTTGCGCATGGGAGCCTGTATTCAGTAATTTCTGACTTGTTAGATACTCTTTTAGTGTGTCTACAATGATTTCAGTTGAATCCAGAATTTCAACTTTGCCATGATAAAACTCATTAATCTCTTTGCGTATCAGTGGGTAATGGGTACAGGCTAAGATCAATGCATCAATTGACTGCAATGAGGGATCTGATAAATAATTCCAAACAATCTCGTGGCTGATCTGGCTATTGTAAAATCCCTCTTCAATCATGGGTGCCAGCAAGGGGGTCGCCAATGAATGAAGGGTGGAAGCGGGATTTATCGCTGTAAGTTTTTTCTGGTAAATGCCGGATTGTACCGTTCTTTTTGTGCCAATTAGCCCGATGTTTCGGTCGCCAAGTTGTTTTGCAACAAACTC
>JAJTHV010000115.1 GCA_021300095.1 Flammeovirgaceae bacterium
AAACGTCTTTCAATGCGGTTGTGTGCGTAATCATCGTAAAGATCAAACACTTCTTGCTTAACGTCTTCTTTTTTTATCTGGCTCATTGTAATGGAAGGTTGAGGTGCTAGATTAGTTATGTATTTAAAGATACTAGAATACCCAACATGAGCAAACGCATTTGTGACGGCTGGTTTTGTTACTTCACTCCTTTCCACGCCTCCACCGGAAAATCGCTGATCAGAATATCCAGCGATTGTTGTTTGACTTTGTTGGCGTACTCTTCCACATTCAATGGTTTGGCATTGTGGCGCAAATATTCCGATACATCGGTCATGACTTTGATCTTCTTCGATTTTAATAGATTGATCAATGACGAATCGGTTTTTGCACTGATATAGGCGACTAATTGTCGAACCGGAATTTGCAATGCCTCAATGACTTTCCATTCTTCTTCGGAAGTAATCAAACAGGAAAGACCGATGGAACTAGAAGCAGCAGCGACTCTTTTGGAGTAATCCACTTTAAAAGTAAGGACCAGGCAACGTGGCTCCAAATTGGCGGCACGCACGTGTTGAATTACTTCTTCCCAAATATCAATTTTGACATCCAACATCAGCTTCACCGGATTGCGTTGTGCAAAAGACAGCACCTCTTTAAAAGTAGGAATGCGTTCAGTTGTTTGCGCGCCACCCGATGTTTTGAGATATAAAGAATTTAGGTAAGCATCCGATAAATCAGAAATTTTTCCATTGCTGTTGGTGGTGCGATCCACGGTTTCATCGTGCATCAGATAGATGGTGCCCTCTTTACTTTTGCGCAAATCAATTTCAACCATCATCGTGTCCGGTTTCACTTGAGCCGCCACCCAACGAAATCCACTCAATGCATTTTCCGCTTGCTCCGGATACATCACTCCACGGTGACCACATAATTGTATGGATTGAGATTTACCCTCCAACAATAAACTAAGGGTTATCAAAATTAAAATTAATGTCTTCACTTTATTTTGTTTTATAATACTCTTTCATAATCCAAAACGCCTTTTTCTTTTTACCCTCAAAGGAAATTAATCCTTTTCGATTGTAGCCATCCTGAATTCCCGGCAGCAATCTTCGTGGTGATCGGAAATCAACCAAAATCCAAGGAGACATGCCTGCCAAGTTGGGCATTTTGTTAATCATCTTTAGATTTTGAATATATAGGTATTCCTGAAATTCTTCGGTCCATCGCTCTTTCTTATCTCCATGAAGACCTTGTTTCGCATCGCCACCGAATTCTGAAATTATTAGTGGCTTTTTGTATTTACTAATCCATACTATGTTTTCTGCGTCCTCAAGATTACCTCCATACCAACCCAAATATTGATTACAAGCGAGCACATCTAAATACTCTCCAAGGGGATCATCGATAACATTCTGACCATCTTTCTGGCTGGACAAAAGCGCAGCACTAATAAGTCTCGATGAGTCCATCTGCTTTGCAAAACTGACTAAACCAGACAGGAATTGATTTCTTTCGTCCGATATTGGCGTTTCATTTGCCATGGACCAAATGATAACGCTCGCTCTATTTTTATCTCGACTAATCATTTCACGAAGTTGATTTTTCGCATTTTGGTGGGTCGTTTCATTCCTAAAATCTATTGTCCAATACACAGGGATCTCTTCCCACACCATAAGCCCAAGTTCATCAGACAAGCGAGTCATATTCTCGTTATGTGGATAATGGGCGAGACGCACATAATTACATCCCAATTCCTTTGCCCATGTTAGCAAACGGATTGCGTCTTGCATTGAATTAGCCCTTCCTCCTCTTGCACTCTCTTCATGCATGCTAATTCCTTTTAAAAAGATTGGTTCATTATTCAAAAGGATCTTACCATTATTGACTTCTATTGTCCGAAATCCAATCTTATCCGTAAGCGATTGATTATTATAGGAGAAAATTACATCATATAATTTAGGTGCATTCGGTGACCACAATTTGATGCTTGAACTTTTTATTTCAAACTTCGCCATTCCATTAGCTTCAATTTGAAGAGGTATGTTCAAGGCTAATTCGGGTATTCGGATCGTTACATCCTTACCTTGAACGGGGTTATTCACCTTAACAAAACCTACAATTTTGCCTTTATCTTCCTTGCTGATCTGAATTGAATAATCCTCAACAAATGAATCATTTACCTCGACTAAATCTACATTACGCGTTATGCCCCCATAATTCCACCAATCAGTATTGGTAGTAGGCACACCATCATTTTGTCTTTTGTTATCAACTTTTACAACGACAAAGTTGTTTTTACTTACTATATAATCTGTTACCTCAAACCCAAATGCAGTAAAGCCTCCAACATGAGTACCAAGCTTTATTCCATTAAAATACACATCGGCCTTATAATTAATTGCTCCAAAATTTAAAAAGAGTCGCTTACCTTTTGGTAAATTATAATCAAAAGATTTCTCGAACCAAACTGTGCCTTCATAATAGAATAATTCCCTTGCCTGAGTATTCCAATCATTTGGAATACTCATAGCTGGAGACTTGTCAAAATCATACTCTACTAAATCTTGTTTATTCGCGGAATGATAATTATTGTAAAATGCTCCCATTTGGAAATTTTTCTTCTGGTCATAAACTTCCAAATGAAAGCTATAATACCCAGTCTCGTAGGGATCAACAATATAATTCCATTTACCATTTAGGCTAGTCAATTGTCTACCATTAATATTTTGGAAAGAAACACTACTCTGTGAGAATGCCGAATTCTCAATAAGTAAAATAAAAATTAATAATACTCTGATCATATTGACAATTTAAGACTTACTAAAATTTTATCGTATGTAGTTCCCCTATTTTTGTTTCTCTTAGCAAGTTATCATTAAATTTGAATTCCTACTTTCAATTACAATGAACAACTGGGTCGTAAATCAAGTGATCAAAAATGCATTTCGACAAAAATCTCAACTCTGATGCGCCCATACGTACTAAAGTCGATTTTTTAATATCAAAAGATAATTACTTTCAACATGTTTAGATTTCCAGCTGTTGTACTACTCCTTGCCTCTGCATCGACTTTCGTATTTTCTCAATCACAACAACGCTCACCATCCGATATCACCAAATCTTTTATTGCTGATTATAAAATCTGGAACGATCAGGCGCACTCTCTATATGAAAGGGAAAAGGAAAAAGCAGATAAAGCGGTTGAGGATACATATCAACAGCTCATCATAAAATATTGTCAGACAGGTAAAAAACATCAGCCACTGGCTTTTGGAAGTGAGTCTATTCACCATCCAGAACATGAAAAAATCATCAGCGAAAAGATAAAAGGCAACAAGGCAATCGTCAAAACTGAATACAAAAAATCAGAACCCGTCAAAATCACTGACCATTACGAATACCACTTTATCAAAATCAACAAACAATGGTATTTAGAAGAGGTGTATTATGTAGATGAGGATGGAAAGTACAAGGGGTTGTAAGTGATAGCCGTGGTACAAGTCAGTATGTACCACGACTAACCTTAAATTAAAGTAACTACTCCCCTTCCTCTCCAAAATTCGTAGCAGCCGTAATCATCGAACCAAAGTAGAGTGCATTCAAAAAAAGTTTGTTTGTTCCGTACCAAGTGCCGCGGAAATTCGGATTGTCGCTAAAGAGTATTACTCGCCCTGCGCCATCCGTTGAAAACAAAATCGCAGCAGAGTTGGCCACATTTTTAATATCTGTTTTGTGAATGTATCCTCCGATCAATGGTGAAGGAGTGTATTGTGCGACCGTATTGTAAGGCACTTTACTGGGCTTCAAAAACGTGCGACCATTGCGATAGACCGACACTTTGCGATCAGAAAAACCAAAACCGATTGGGTTGGTGATATCCAGATCAACCTGAAAAATGGAGCCTCCGATTTGCTTCGCTCCTTCTGTGTCCGGGCCATTTTCGTAATCAATGCGTTTGAGATTTTTCGCAGTATCTTGCTGCACCAGCTTTTCTTTCACAATACCATTCTTGATGGCCCACTCACTGGCGGTCTTGAAAGTAATCAACGTTCCACCGGCTTGCACCCAATTTTTTATTTTGTCGATGGTAGGTTTATCGGTCGGATATGTTCCGCCCACCATTACAATTGTAGTGTAGTTGCTCAGATTCACGCGACCAAAATTTTGCAAGTCCACTTTAGATACGGGCAGCCCAATTCGCTGATCCAATAAATGCCAAACTTCGCCAGCCTCGGCAGAAGTAACTCCGTTGCCAATCGGCATCAGAACTTTAGGAGGCACCACCGTGCGCACTGAACCTGATCCCAAATCAATTCCTCTTCCCGTTAAACCTGTTTCAACCGAAACAAATTCCAATCCGGTATCGGCACTCACTTTTTGAATGGCTTCAAACAATTTTTCTTCACTGATCTTTTGCTGTTGCACCGACAAAACTAAACTTCCATGTGGGAAACTCCGATCAACACCACCTACATTCATTCCAAACGCACGAGTGCTGCTGCGCACAATCACACCTAGCGAATGCAACTGCTGAATCGCCCGATGGGCATTGTAATCGGAAATATCGGCCAAATAAGCGTAGCTACTTTTCACTACCGGCACACGTTGTTTCACTGGTGTTTCTTTGATCATGGTGCCTTTCACAAATGCACCGCGTACTTCCGCATGTGGCATGTTAAACGCGTGTACCAACGACCACGTAGAAGCATCATAGAATGTACTATCGCGGTAGGTGATGTCTTTTTCAAATGCCGAGCGTACCATAATGTAATTCGTTTGCTCCGTTGGCACGATGTACGACTTTCCTTTTTCAAATGTCTTGTTGCCCGCGATAATGGATTGACCTAACTCATACACCTCGATCTGGTGCATGCGCAGTAAATTGATGAATGCGTTGGTGCGCGTTGCGTCTTTGGGATCGCCAAAAACATACCCTTTGATCGGGCTTGCTTTTGCCTGAGCTATAGCAGAACTGTAAAAATTCTGACGCAACTTGCGCAGCAAATCTTTTTCACCAATCGATCCGCGAATAGTAGCCAACGAAGCTGTGAATTGATTGCGAATAGTAAAACCAAACGTAATTGGAATGGTAGTAGTTTCTTGCACATGTCCGCGTGAGCTGGCTTGTTCGAAAAGAAAACCGATGCCACCGTAGAAATTTACATAGCTACTGCCATAGCCGGGATATAATTTATCAAACGCCTCCTCGGTAAAATACATAGAACCGATGGAGTTCATGCCTTTCGAGAAATACTCAGCAAAGCGTGGATGAACCACATCAT
>JAJTHV010000060.1 GCA_021300095.1 Flammeovirgaceae bacterium
AGCCGGATGAAACAGCGGTGCGTGCATGAAACAAATATTGGCACGATCGATACTTCGTTTCAATTCATCCACATCGTTGGTAAATTGATAACCAAAGTATTCCAACACATTGGAAGAACCCGAAACAGACGACACACCATAGTTGCCGTGTTTTGCCACGGGCTGGCCCGCAGCAGCGACTACAAAAGAACTCAGCGTAGAAATATTGAACGTATTTTTACTATCACCACCAGTGCCACACACATCCATGACAGGAGCATCGATGCGCACCGGAATACACAACTCCAACATCGCATCGCGAAAGCCTTGCAGTTCGTCAATAGTAATTCCGCGCATCATATACACTGTCATGAATGAGGCGGTCTGACTTGGATTATATTTACCAGACGCCAAGTCAATCAGCACTTGACGAGCTGTGTCTTTCGATAGGGAGCGATGTTCAATTAGTTCTGTAAGTACATGTTTCATACCTAATCTATTAATTCGCTAACCAATTCTTCATCATCGTCATACCGTGTTCAGTCATAATTGACTCTGGATGAAACTGCACGCCTCGCACATCCAACGACTGATGGCGCAAGGCCATAATCAACCCGTCTTTGTTCGTAGCAGTAACTTTCAATTCCGCAGGTAAATTCTTTTCGCTTACTGCCCATGAGTGGTAATGACATACCCGAAATCCATCCGGCACCGACCGGAAAAGAATTTCACCTGGATCAATAATATTCACTTGTGATGTAACTCCGTGCAACACATTGGGTATATTGAAGAGTGTTCCACCAAATACTTCGGCTATGGCCTGATGACCTAAACAAACTCCGAAGATGCTCTTCGATTTTCCGTAATGCGCAATCAGCGGCTTTAAAATTCCCGCTTCATCAGGAATGCCTGGCCCCGGTGACAACAAAATCTTATCATACGCTGCCACTGCCTCGAGTGCAATCTGATCATTTCTAAAAATAGCCGGAGCGTGACCCAACTCACGCAACATGTGCACAAGGTTGTAGGTAAACGAATCGTAATTATCTAAAACTAAAATCTTCATAACTATTTATAATTGAACTGCCATTTGAATGGCTTTGCGCAAAGCCGCTACTTTATTATTTACCTCCTGTAGTTCGCTGGACGGAACCGATTTGGCCACTACGCCCGCACCTGCCTGAAAGATCAATTGATTTCCTTTACTCAGAAACGTACGAATCATAATTGCCTGATTGACCGTGCCGTCAAATCCCACAAAACCAATGGCACCGCCATAAAAACTTCGGTTGGTATTTTCATACTGATTGATCAATCGCATGGCCATGGGCTTTGGCGCACCGGATAAGGTTCCGGCCGGAAAAGTATCTGCAGAAAGTTGCAAAGGAGAAATCCCTTCACGTAAGTGACCGGATACTTTTGAGACCAAATGAATGACATGTGAGTAGTATTGTATCTCTTTAAATACTTCTACCGTCACTTGTTCGGCACTGCGGCTTAAATCATTGCGTGCCAGATCGACCAACATCACATGTTCGGAATTCTCTTTCTCGTCTTGCGATAAGCGCTCGGCAATGCCAGCATCTTCCAGATCGTTGCCGGTGCGCTTGAATGTGCCCGCGATGGGATAAATATTGGCCTTACCCTGCTTGATTTGAATTTGTGCTTCGGGCGAAGATCCAAAAATCTTGTAACTGCCGTCATCAAAATAGAAAAGATAAGGCGATGGAGTGATGGAGCGCAGCGCCCGATACACATTAAACTCATCGCCCTTAAACTGAGTGGCAAACCTGCGCGACAAAACAATTTGGAACACATCGCCCCGATGGCAATGGCGAATACCTTCTTCCACCATTTTCATGAAGGCCGGATCGGTCAGGTTACTCTGCTCCTCGCCTACCTGCTGAAACTGAAATGTAGAAAAGCGATTGCTGTAAATGATCTTCTCTAATTTCTCCAAACCTGACACGCGTTCTGTTTCGCCTGCCCAATTCGTTTCAAACAAACTGAGTCGGTTGCTGAAATGGTCGATCACAATCACATAGCGGTAAACCTGATAAACCATATCTGGTATTCCTTCTTTCGAAGGTTGAATATCCACCTTCTCGAAATAACGAACCGAATCATAGGTCATGTAACCAAACATCCCTGTAAAAGGATATTTGGAATCGAAATCAGGAGCCGAAAACGCCTGCCGAAAATCTTCAAACTTCTGCAGCACTTCCGCTCCCTCTTTAACGGGAATCGACCACTCCTTTCCATCTGGAAATCGCGCAGCTATATGTTCATCCTTCACCACAAACGAAGCGATCGGGTCGCAACAGATAAAGGACAAACTATTTTCGTTACCGTGATAGTCCGAGCTTTCGAGCAGAATACTACCGGCATACACATCGCGCAGCTTGAGGTAGATGTTTACTGGCGTGAGCGTATCGGCCAGCATGTTTTTGGTTGACGTATGTAATTGATAGACTTTCATTTGCTAAAATGCTTTAAAAACAAAAAACCCGCCCCGATGGATCGGAGCGGGCTTATATTATTAATTATTCAAAAAATTATAACATAGCCGAGCAGCGATCCAATTCAGAACCGTGCCACCACCACATCATATTGTTTGAATTTTGATTCATTATTCAGCGCTTTCCTTCTTTTTTACTACACGTTTTGCTTTAGGCTTCTCGTCAGCACCAACTACTGCTGATTTTTTTACGCTTGCAACGCGCTTTAAACGCGCTTTAATTTTTTTTCTGCTTCTGGTGTTACCGAACGATCCGATCGTTCTTTTACCTTTTGCTGACTTTTTATCTCCTCTACCCATGGGTTTTTCTAATTATGGGGCAATAATACACTGTTTGTTACAAATAAAAAAAGCGCACCGTTAAAATTCTTTGGAAAGATTAGCCACAACGGCCTCAAAAATGAGCTACAACGGCAGCTTATACAACACGCAATCTTTGGGTTCGTTGCCCTGATTGACAAAGCGGAACCACTTGAGTAGCACTGCTTCCTCTTCCAAGCCACACTTGAGAAGCACCCGCGATGAAGCCACATTATCCATATCCACAAAGGTATTGATGCGATATACTTCCGGGATGGTCTTCAACATGGTCAGCAGCTTTCGGCACACCTCTGTGGCATATCCTTGCCCCCAATAATTGGGCCCTAATACATAGCCAAATTGAATTTTGCCATGGTCATTAATCACCCCACAGCTTCCTATCAAACGATTGGAGTTTTTAAGTCGGATGCTCCAGGAAAAATCGACTCCGGCCCGCCATCCGTTCACAGCATATTTCAAAAACTGTCGGGTATCTTTCAGGCTTTGATGTGTTGGCCAGCTCATATAGCGGGTGCATTCGATCTTGCTGGCGTAGGTATAGAAAATCTCCGGCTCATCTTCGTACCTTAGCCGCTGTAAAACAAAGCGCTCCGTTTCAAATCTTTCCGGTAAAGTCATATGGCTAAAAGCAACAACATCGTGCACCAATATTTCAAAAAAGAACTGGAAGGAGCAAAAATTATCGTGAAAGTAAATCCCATTCATATGATCGGCAGCGAGTTAACCGTAACAGCCGCTGGGGCGGAATTACGCAACATCGAACTGGACAGTCAGATATTCGATGACCTGAAAGAAGATGGGTTTGTGGAAGTAAATGCGATAGAGTTTAATCTTTATTTGGCGGGGTTGCTATGAATATCCTATCTTTGCAGCGGCAAACTGGCACGACCAGCTCCTGCTGAACTCCCCCAGGACCGGAAGGTAGCAAGGGTAGGCGGTTGTAGCGGTGCGATGTTCGGTTTGCCATTTTTTTACCCTTTCGTTTCGGCATCAATCTCTCCGCTTACTTCGGAATACAGATAATTCTATTTCCTTCGCAGCATTCATTCTATTAGCTTTGCAGCCAACCACTAAATCTATCAATCCATGAAATTTTTTATCGATACCGCCAACCTGAACGAAATCAAAGAAGCCTACGACTTAGGTGTTTTGGATGGCGTAACTACCAACCCTTCACTGATGGCCAAGGAAGGCATTGCCGGAAAAGAAAAAGTAATGGCTCACTACAAAGCCATTTGCAACATAGTCGATAACAACGTAAGTGCAGAAGTAATTGCTACCGATTTTGACGGCATCATTAAAGAAGGAAAAGAATTGGCCAAGATTGATGATAAAATTGTGGTGAAAGTGCCCATGATCAAAGACGGCATCAAAGCCATTAAGAAATTTACCAGCGAAGGTATCCGTACCAATTGTACACTGGTATTTTCACCGGGACAGGCTTTGCTTACCGCGAAAGCTGGAGCAAGTTATGTATCGCCATTTATCGGTAGATTGGATGACATTTCACAAGACGGACTTGATCTGATTGCTCAGATTCGTTTGATTTATAATAACTACGGTTACGAAACGGAAATCTTAGCCGCCAGCATTCGCCACACCATTCACCTAATCAAATGTGCTGAGATCGGTGCCGATGTTGCTACTTGTCCGCTCAACGTAATTATGGCTTTACTAAAACATCCATTGACTGACAGTGGCTTGGAAAAATTCTTGGCGGATCATAAGAAGGCCAACGGATAAGTTATTTACAAGCCAAGTCCACTATGTTTTCTACCGATCCCGTTTTGCGTGTAAAAGAAGCCAGTATTTTTCAAGATCAGAATACGGTTTTGAATGATATCAGCTTTGAAATGGATAAAGGCGAATTTGTTTTTATCATCGGGCGCACGGGTTCGGGTAAATCTTCGCTGTTGAAAACCTTGTATGCCGATTTACCTTTGCGTCAGGGAGATATCAGTATTGCAGGCTTTACCATTCGCGACATCAAAAGCAGTCAGGTGCCAATGCTTCGCAGAAAAGTAGGCATCATCTTTCAGGACTTCCAATTATTGGCCGATCGAACAGTAGGTGAAAATTTACTCTTTGTCATGAAGGCTACCGGCTGGAAGGACAATGCACGCATGAAAAACCGACTGGCCGAAGTGTTGATGAATGTGGGATTAGGCGCTGTGGAAAAAAAGTATCCACATCAACTTTCTGGTGGTGAACAACAACGCGTGGTGATTGCGCGTGCGTTGATCAACGAGCCGGTGATACTGGTTGCGGATGAACCAACAGGTAATTTGGACCCGGAAGTATCGCACGGCATTATGAAGATCTTCCAGCAAATCAATAAGAGCGGAACAGCTATTTTGATGGCCACCCACAGCTATGGATTGATCAAGAAATTCCCGGCAAGGGTATTGAAATGCGAAGAAGGAAAACTCTACGATTCCGCGAAAGAGACCTTTGAATTGTATTCGGAATACTAGATGCTCGAAGGCGCTTTTTCTGAAGCCGAGTCAGCCTGATCCAGTTTATTCAATTGCTGATTTAAGAGATCAATCCGTACTAATAAATTCAGAACGAGTGCGTCTTTCACATCTTTTGATGGGCGCTTTTCCATCTCGTCCTTCAGCACCAAATACATGGCTTCCAATTTTTGGATATTTTGGGTCACCTCATCTTCTGTGAGACCGGTTTCCACCTGGTATTGATTTACCAGTTCTTTCTTTTGAAGAATCTGGTCGCTGTAGAATACTTCGAGGTCACGAAAATCGCCTTTGATCTGAGCTGTTTCCTTCTTAGCCGGATTGATGTTTTCTTTAACCGCCAGGAATGCAGTAAGTCCTAACAAAACGATAGCTGCGGAGCGCCAGAGCGATACGGAGTTCCAAAGTGAATGCGGGTTGGCTGGTAATCGCGATTCGATTTTATACCACGCTGAACGTTTGGGTGAAGCCTCATCAAACGCATCCCGGTTTTGATCAATAAAATCTTTAAGTGAATCTTTCATTTTCTCGATTCAGTTATTTGCTTGATAATTTGCCTTCTAGTAACTCTTTCAATTTCTTCTTCGAGCGATTGAACTGCGATTTGGAAGTGGATTCGGTAATTCCCATGATTTCTGCTATCTCGCTGTGATCGTAGCCCTCTAACAAGTAAAGTGATAGCACACTGCGATACCCATCGGGTAAGTCGTGAATTGCTTTCTGCACTTTTTCGACTGTAAATGGAAACCCTTCAAATATATCTACTGGTTCTTCCTCTTTAACATCCCACCTCTCATCTTCGGGCAGGCGTTCCATTTTTCGTTTGCCGAGATAGGTGATGGCTTTATTGATGACAATGCGTTTCAGCCAGGCTCCAAATGCAGAATCTCCCCGATACGTATTCAGATTTTCAAAGGCACTGATAAAAGCTTCCTGCATCACGTCTTGCGCAGCCTCTTCCTCGCGGGTAAAGCGCAAAGCCGTGTTATACATACTGCGACTATACAGTTTGTACACATCATAATAAGCTCTTCGATCGTGCTGGCGGCATCGATCAATCAGCTCTTGGTGAACATGTAATACCGGCTGCTCCAAGTAAATGCTATTCAATTACAAAGACCGACTGTACCGGAAAAGGTTGCACTTTCCCGTTAGAGAAAGTGCATTTTAAATTCATCAATTATTTAGCGGCAGGTTTCGTTTTCGCCAGATTCTCCTTAGCTAAGGTGAAATCAGGCGCGATTGCCAATACTTGTTCAAACAGTTTCTTCGCTCCGAGCTTGTCGCCCTGATCTAAAGCAATCATTCCCTTTAAATTGATTACTGCCACTTTAATTGGGTACTCTTTCGCTTTATTGTCTGCCCCTGTGTAAGATGCCTTTAACGTTTCTACATACTTGCTGGCAAGAACAATGTCTGCGGAAGTATCGCTTTCTTTGTATCGCTTCAAGCGGTATTGCAAAAACGCCATTTTATACATCGTGCCGATGTTATTGGTAAGCAAGTATAGGCTTTCATAGCTTTGCAAGGCTTTATCCAGTACGCCTAATGCCTCATACCCTCCTGCTGCAATTTCAAGAGCACCTAAATTCTTAGGATTACGAGCCAGTAATTCATTAGAGACTAATACAGCCGAAGCAGATTTCTGGTTTTGATAATAGAACAACGCTAAATCAAAAATCAGTGAATCATTTTGAGGATTTTCAATAATCAAATCATACAAGGCGTCTTTGGCCACCTCATAATCATTCCATTGAACTGCCGTGGCATATTTACGGGCAAAATGCTGGGTAAGCGGGTTGATCTTTGGGAGCGTATCCTTGGCAACAGGCTGTGGCTTCTGTGCGGGCGCGGTTATTGGTGCAGCTGGCACTTCTTCCATGGCTCTTGGCTCATCTTTCTTTTTCTTTTTCTGGGCAAAGCCTGTTGTGGCTACTAAGGCAAGTACTATAACAAGCAAACTACGGATCTTCATAATGGAAAATTGGTTATTGATTTAGTTTTAGTTTTAATCCTTTTTCAGACGCTAAGCGCAACATCAACTCATACGCTTCCTCGCGGTTGTTTTGAATTGAGCCCTCTAAAATAGCCTCTTTTATTTGATCTTTAATATCCCCAATAACTCTTCCTGGCGGAATATCAAAAATGGCCATAATTTCATCGCCCGTAACTGGGGGTTGGAAGTTACGAACCTGATCCTTCTCTTCCACCTCAATCATTTTCTGCTGTACCTTTTCAAAGTTTTTCAGGTATTTTACCACCTTCTCGCTGTTCTTGGAGGTGATATCGGCACGGCAAAGCATCATTAAAGCATCTGAGTCATTGCCGGCTTCGAAAAGCAGTCTTCGTACGGCTGAATCGGTTACTTCCTTCACCAGCGCAATGGGGCGCAGGTGCAGTCGTACCAACTTCTGCACAAAATCCATCTTCTCGTTCATGGGCAGTTTCATCCTGCGGAATATACCTGGAACCATTCGAGCCCCTTTATCTTCATGCCCGTGAAATGTCCAACCTACTTCTTTATCAAATCGTTTGGTGGCCGGTTTGGCAATATCATGCAATATGGCAGCCCACCGCAGCCACAAATCAGTGGAGACTTTTGAAACATTATCCAGCACCTGTAGCGTGTGGTAAAAATTGTCTTTATGCGCTTTGTTATCCTGGTATTCTACGCCATGCAAGGCTACCATCTCCGGAAAGAACTCTTTGAGTAAACCGCTTTGAAAAAGCAATTTGAATCCATACGAAGGAACGGGAGAAAGTATGATCTTATTCAACTCATCGGAGATTCGCTCCATCGATACGATCTTCAGCCGTTGTTTATTCCGGGCAATCGCTTCAAAGGTGTCTGATTCAATGTCAAAGTTAAGTTGAGATGCAAAACGAATCGCCCGCATCATTCGAAGCGGGTCATCGGAAAAGGTAATATCCGGACCTAGAGGAGTTTTAATCAGCTTCTCTTTTAGGTGTTCCACCCCACCAAACGGATCCACCAATTCTCCATAATTATGCTCGTTGACACCAATGGCCAAAGCGTTGATGGTAAAATCTCTGCGCAATTGATCGTCTTCGAGAGTACCATCCTCTACGATTGGCTTGCGCGATTCGCTTCGGTACGATTCCTTCCGTGCGCCTACAAACTCCAACTCCAAATCGTGGTGCTTGATATTGGCTGTTCCAAAATTCTTAAAAACCGTAACTTGTTTTTCACCTAACACCTGACCTACCTCCTCTGCCAGGGCAATGCCACTTCCCACGCAAACAAAATCGATATCTTTGCAAGGTCGCTGAAGGATCAGATCGCGTACAAAACCGCCCACCACGAATGTTTGTACACCTAAGCGATCAGCCGCTTTGGATACCGATCGAATCGCCTTTATTTCATCGAGTTGGGGTGCGAAATTCACTGAAAACGAAGTCTTAAGAGTCATTAAACCCTCAAAGGTAATCAGGAATGACAAATAAACCCGATCTGAACCTGTTTTACTCGCGGTAGTTGTGATAGGTAGGGCAGCCGAGGTTTTTATGTGCCGAGGTTATCTTTGCCCGATAGTTAATCATGATCTCTTGTGTTCCGCTGGAGAATGGCGCTAATCCATTCGAGGTAAAGTCAAATGAATAGTTGAAGTATAGCTTTTCGGAAAGCTTTAGGCTTACCATTGATATGATGGCGTCACCGCTGCGATACGAAACACCTGCGCTGAATACATCATAGAAAATAAACGAGTTATTCAGATCCACTGATAATGGTTGCCCCTCTTGAAAGCGAACCATGATTGACGGATTGGCTTTGATGTTCCCATTATTCGTCAGTTTGAAAATAGCCCCGGAGCGCAAGAAGTAATTTCTAAATTGTTCGAGTCCTGTTCCGGAAGTTTGCAATCCAGAAGAAGTAAACTTGCTATTAATTAAGTATGGTATGGAGAAGCCGGCAAAGAAATTTTTTCGATGATAATACAAGCCAGCGCCCACATTGGGAACTACTTCATTGTAAGGCACAAACTCGGGGTCACCGGTACTCTTCAACTTTAATGAGCTGAAATCAGCATTAATCATATATAGCATACCTTGAATGCCAAATGACAATGTCGCTTTAGGAAATTTGATTTTATACGCATAGCTCATGGTAATGTCCTGATTAGCATAGCTACCAATCTTATCTTCATTTACCATCAAGCCTAGCCCTACTTTTCCTTTAAAAAATGAACTATGCGCGGTAAAGGAGAGTGTTCTGGGAGAGCCGGGAAAATTGATCCATTGATTTCGATACGTAGCAGTTGCACTAAATTGGACATGCGCCCCTGCAAAAGCGGGATTGATCATCAGTTCATTGAAATAATATTGTGAGAACACGGGATACAACTGAGCTTTCGCACCGGAGGCGAAACAGCAACTCAGAACAATACAAAACATTCGAATTCTCATCTCATACAAATTTAAAAACTGTCAGCACCTGACAAAAGATGCTGACTGTTTACTATTTAATTACCTACAACAACCACTTTAATCTACCAATTCTAAATAACCCGCTAATCGATTGGATCCGTCTCCTTTCGAAATCACATAATAATAAGTTCCTGCCGGCAGGTTGGTACCCATAATACTGATTCCTTGATTGGATTTACCTTCAAAAATTATATCAAGGTTATTGTATCCATCGGCTTCGTACACTTTGGTTCCGGCCCGGTTGTAAACTTCCACGTGATTGTTTGGGAAATTTTCAATGCAGTCAATGGTGAAAAAATCATTCTGATTATCAGTGGTGCGCGATACTCCATTGAATGGTTGAATATCAGCCGGTAGGAATACATCTTGAATCACTTCACAACCTTCGGTGGTGATGATGGAAACCTGATAGGTGCCGGAAAGAGCATTCTGCAAATTAGGCCCTACCGCAATCACTGCACCGTTCTGCAACCAAGTAACACTATCTATTGGCAGATCATCTTGAACTAAAATCGTAATGAATCCATTCGCATCTGTACACGAAGCATTCTGAATCAAAAAATCCATTTTGGGGAAGATTTGATCTTTCTTAATCGATTCTGTTTTTGGTTTCGAAACACAACCGGTAATTCGGCTGGTAGCGATGACAGTATAACTGCCAATGCTCAGATCCTTATAAAACTCACCGGTAAAATCAATGGGCGGAGGTGCCGAGGTTCCATTCGCCCAATCAAAAATATAATCCTTCGTTACTCCGCCTACCGAAACTGATAATTCACCATTGTCTTTTTTACAACTGGTAACATCGGATATTTTTACGATAGTTGGATCTGGAATGATAGCGAAGTTCTCTTTGACTTTCACAGTAGCAGAAGCAGAACAGCCAGTTGTATTTTCTCTAGCCAATACGGCATAATCCGTTGCGGCAAGTCTTGATACTTCGGAGCCCGTGTAAAATGAAACACCCGTAGTTGTTGTGCCCGTAAACCAATCGAAAGTATAGTGAATCACATCACCGGCCACATCTGCACTGGCAACACCATCCGGTTGAGTCGGATCACAGATCGTTAAATCTTGCAACACGCGGGCAGAAACCACTGGTATAACTTGCTCATTCGTTACAATTACCGATAAAGTTTGGCTGACACAAGTATTGTTGAGTTTATCAATGGCAACTACCGTGTAAGTGCCTGCTGGCAGGCCAGTATAATCATTCCCAATAAAGTCAGCTACAGGTTTCACAACGTTTCCATTGCTCCAGAAATAATCATAATCAAACTTGTTATCATTTGCTATTGTTGCAAAAGCTTCACCATTGTCGGCACTGCAAAAAGTCAGTGGGCTGGTTGAGGCACTCAAGATTACCGGGTTAATGATTACGGGCACGGTAAATGCATCTACTGCCCAGCAGTTATTACTATTGTTGATTGCCTTTACCGTGAATGTGACATCCGTTTGAGGTGATGCAACTACCACATTCGCTAATGTCGCTGTATTTGCTACAACCCCTCCGGCAGGTGTCGGTCGCTGATCTCCAGCAAACCATTCGTATGCATAGGAAGCACCCGTTCCACTCGCTAAGGCAGTTAACGAACCATCTTTTGGATCAACGCAGCGTTCCGGCTGAACAAAGCTAGCGAGGGTAACTGTAGTCGTTCCAATAGTTTTGTCTTCTACTTTAAACTCAAAATCAGCTACGCAATTTGAAACCGTGTTCGTAGCCGTTACAATATAAGATCCGGGGGGCAAATTGCTCAAGGTTGGCAGGTTACCCGGCAAAGGGAGTCCATCTTTAATCGCCCAATTAAATGTATAATTAGTCAGTGCTTGAGCGACATTATTCTCTAAAATAGATGAAACAGTAGCCGATCCGTTTACCGGAATTCCGGTAGCTAAGTTACAAGTGGTGATTGCCGGTGCCGTAAATCCAGCCAGATTAAATGAAACTGTAGTTGGGTTATTTTGAATGTTATATCGCTCTACAGAAATGCAATTGCTTGCATTATCTCTTACCTGAACTGTGTAGTTACCCTCTTCCAGTGCTTGCGCAATTTCTCCATTTAAACCAGCAGTGGATAATACTGGAGTCCCCGCAACATTATCACCGACAAACCATGAATAGGTAAAATTGTTCGGAGCAACCTCATTAATTTGAATGCTTCCTGCACCATTTGTAGCTCCGGAACAATTAAGATCCGGGTTGATTGTAGCTGCCGCGATGACCGGGTTTACATGCAAGTCATCAATGTCAATTCTAACAGGTGACGAAACACATCCTGAACCCAGTGATACTCCAGCTACTCGTTCGGCTCTTACAAAATAGATTCCCTTACCCATAATCGGGAAGTTTGTACTATTTAAAACATCTTCATTTGCGCCACTGAGAATAGTTGGATTAGCTGTGGATGTTTGGTACCAATCGAATCTGAAATTATTGTGATTACCATCAACCAATCCATTTACGAAAATATCATTGACCGTAATTTGTCCGTCCGGATTACAAATGAGTTGATCCAACTTCGAAGTATTTACAATCTGAATTTGTCCGGGAGTTGATAACTCAAGGATAGAAGCATCCATAAAGCACTGGTTCGCCAGATTCGTAACACGAATGGTGTAAGAACCAGCGCCAATCCGATCAGCAGGCAATGTGGTATACGGGCTTGCTTGGTTTAATCTATCTGCCACTACTACCCCACCCCCTGGATTTGTTGTCCAATCAAAATCATAATTTGAATTAGCAACTGCCGGCTGCAAAGAAGCTGTTGTAGCGATAACCGTTATTTGTCCGTCAAAATTAGTATCACAAGCTGTGTTCGGCTGTGATGTAAAACTAATAGTTGGCAGAATCTGTTCCTTCAACACGCGCACCGTAAAAGGTGCACTCAAACATCCAAAGGCTGTCCGGCTTGTCGCAATGCTGTTCTTCGTTGCCGTAACGATGTAATCGCCTACATCCAAGTTGCCAGGATTCGATACCACATAAGGTCCGCCTGTGCCTGTCCAGTTATAACTGAACTCGCCTATCACGCCCGCTCCACCGCCAACTGTAACTCCCGTAACATTCGCTGAGCCATCCAATAACACACAATGTGTCCGTGGTAATGCATCCGCTGTTACTGCAATTGGCACTGTATTCTGTATAACTGTCACGGTCGCATCCGTGGTACAACCATTCGTCTGATTCAATACACGAACTACATAATCTCCTGCTCCGATCTGATCACTGCCCGGTGTATTGTAAGTAGACAACGACAACAACGATGGCGCTACCGGGGCAACACTCGCCAGATTCGTACCGTTCGTGACAACAATACCTGTTGTGCCCGGATTGCTTTGCCACGTGAAATTATATAACGTGCCTGCGCCAAACCCGGTCGTACCTGCCTTCACTGTAATCGATCCATTCCAGTTCGGTGCAATACACGCATCGTTCGGGGTCGAGCTGAAGATTACATCTGGATTCGTGCGATTATCCAACACC
>JAJTHV010000431.1 GCA_021300095.1 Flammeovirgaceae bacterium
ATGCCAGCTCATTTCTGGGTGGCAGGGCTTCGGCTCCTATTGATGATTTTGTCACGAAGATCAAACGGTTCGCCATTGAAATACAAAACAAAGATGCGTACGAATCGGCAGCCGAAATTGCGAAAGCTTCCGGCTTGTTAAAAGAATTGTATGAAGACAAAACTGCGGAAGGTTTAAGTCGGTATGAAAACGTGCAGGAATTGCTCAACGCGATTAAAGAATATGTAGACGATCCTGAAAAAGAAGATAAAAGTCTTGGTGCCTTTTTGCAAGAGGTTTCACTCGTAACCGGGCAGGATGAAAACAAAGACAACGATCCCGACAAGGTAACTCTGATGACCATCCACATGGCGAAAGGATTGGAGTTTAAGAATGTGTACATCGTAGGAATGGAGGAAGATTTGTTCCCTTCGCAAATGATGTTGAGTAGCCGTGCGGAATTAGAAGAAGAACGCAGACTCTTTTACGTTGCCATCACCCGTGCCCAGCGCAAGTTGTTTCTTTCGTATGCTCTCACTCGTTATCGATTTGGGCGATTGAAGAACTGCGAGCCGAGTCGTTTTTTGGATGATGTCGATAAGCGATTCATCAAAGTGAGCAACAAGTTTGTGAACTCGGAATCAAGTGCCCCCAATCCGAACTTTGCGAAAAGTTTTGTGAGCGGCATGAAGAAGTCGGTGAGTTCACAACCTATAGCCAAGCCTACGGCTTACAAACCGGCAGCTGATTTTACCCCCAGCGATACGCGAGGGCTGGCAGTGGGCATGAAGGTAGAGCATCCGAAATTTGGATTTGGCACCGTAGTAAACCTGGAAGTACAGGGCGCTGAACGCAAGGCGAAGATTCAATTTGCGGATTTTGGTGAGAAGACTTTATTACTTAGCTTTGCTAAGCTGAAAATACATCAAAATTGATAAGTGCCAAACCGAGTAAAAGACAGACACGTTTCCAGTCAATGTCTTCCACATTGAAAGCACATTCCCAAAAAGCATACAAAGTAAGTTTTCAATATAAGATTGAGTTATCAAACCAATAATCGATGAAATCTAATTCCTCAGTGATAGGAGAATACAACACACAGCGCGAAGGGATCATTCTGAAAGAATACGGTCGCAATGTGCAGAAACTGGTGAACTACATCCGCACCATTCCCGAAAAGGAGAAAAGAACAAAAATGGCTACCACGCTGATTGAGTTAATTAAGCAGTTGGCGCCTGTGGTGAAAGAGGCTCACGAAAATCCACAACGTATGTGGGATGACCTATACATCATTGCGGATTTTAATCTCGACATCGACAATCCATTTACGACTCCGGATCGCACCATACTTTTCAAGAAACCGAGAAAGATGGAGTATCCGCAAAGCGAAGTGCGTTTCAAGCACTACGGAAAAAATGTGGAGCGTCTGATCAAAGAGGCCATCAAAAAGGAAGACCCGGCTGAACGCGAAGAAGCAACGATCTACCTTGGCAAGCTGATGAAAACGTTTTACAGCAACTGGAACAAAGAGACGTTGGATGATTCGGTGATCGTAAAAGACCTTCAGATCATGTCACAAGGAAAGTTAACACTAAATTTGGACAAAGTTCGCGAAGACAATTTGTTTGAAAAGCTTTATCGCGAACGAAAAAATCCTAGGCCAAATGGTGGTAACGAAAATCGCGAAGGCGGCAGAGACAATCGCAACCGTAATCCACGGTTCAACAAAAATAGAAGAGGCAATAACCCACACCGTAGAAGAGATCAATGAGTTCCTTCAAAATCAAAGGAGGGCAAAAACTAAAAGGAGAGATTACCCCTCAAGGCGCTAAAAACGAAGCATTACAAGTTATCTGTGTTCCACTGCTAACCGGAGAACCCGTAACCATTCACAACATTCCTGACATTGTCGATGTCAACAAACTGATTGAGTTGGTGGGCGATTTGGGTTGTGTGGTGGAAAAATTGGGAGTTGGTTCTTACCGATTCACGGCTGCCAACGTAAACACCGACTATTTAAAAACAGATAGCTATCGCAAGAAAGCTGCCGCTTTGCGCGGATCGGTGATGCTGCTCGGACCGATATTAGCACGATTTGGTCAAGCCAATATTCCCAAACCTGGTGGAGACAAAATTGGCAGACGCAGATTGGATACCCACTTTATCGGTTTCCAAAATCTGGGAGCTAAATTCAATTACAACGCCAACGAAAATCTATACAACATCGATGCATCTCACTTGAAAGGATGCTACATGTTATTAGATGAAGCTTCTGTTACAGGGACAGCTAATATCGTAATGGCTGCCGTATTAGCAAAAGGCACTACTACTATTTACAATGCCGCTTGCGAACCATACTTGCAACAATTATGCTCGATGCTCAACCGTATGGGCGCGAAGATCAGCGGCATTGGTTCTAATTTATTGACGATTGAAGGAGTAGAAAAACTACACGGAACCGAGCACACCCTCCTACCCGATATGATTGAGATTGGTAGCTTCATTGGTATGGCTGCTATGACGCAATCGGAAGTGACGATCAAAAATTGTCGCATCGATATGTTGGGGATCATTCCGGAAATCTTCCGCAGACTTGGAATTAAAATGGAATTCAGAGGAGATGATATTCATATTCCTGCGCAAGAGCGATACGAAATAGAAACGTTTATTGACGGATCGATTCTTACTATTGCCGATTCTCCGTGGCCCGGATTTACTCCTGACTTATTGAGTATTGTTTTGGTGGTAGCCACCCAAGCAAAAGGCAATGTGCTCATCCATCAAAAAATGTTTGAAAGCCGGTTGTTCTTTGTCGATAAATTGATTGACATGGGCGCGCAAATTATTTTGTGCGATCCACACCGTGCGAGCATTATGGGCTTAGACAGAAAACAATCACTGAGAGGCATCAAAATGTCATCGCCCGATATTCGTGCGGGTGTTGCTTTATTGATAGCAGCTCTATCCGCTTCTGGTGAAAGCGAGATTTCAAATGTAGAACAGATTGATCGCGGCTACCAAGACATCGAAGGTCGCTTGAAAAAGTTAGGTGCTCAGATTGAGCGGGTAGCGTAAATGCGATGGATGAATTTGACTCGATCGTGTCGCACTACTTGGATCGGATCGGCCGAGGCGAAATAGAGTTCGATCAAATACGCAAAGAATTGGAAGGAAAAAATATCGATGGTGAATCCATCTCGATCATCATTCGGAAAATAGATGGTGAGCTGATTCACCACACCACGAATCAATATCACTTAGCCACGTTAAAAAATTTGGCGGTATTCGGTGCCGTGCTCACTGCATTAGGGCTTGTAACAATCATTATTTCTTTACTCGGTTTGCTAAATACGACTTCACGAGAAATCATTGTATTTGCATACGGTCCGTTTTTCAGTGGCATTTTTATTTTACTAGCTGCAATTCGTAAAAAGAATCAAAAAGGAAAAATCTTCTCTAATGAGAAATCGCTGTTTGATAAAGTGGGTAAGCGATTGAATTAAATCTCAATCTTCAACCCCACCGGGCAATGATCCGAGCCGTGGTATTCATTGTAGATGAGGGCATCTCTCACCATTGGTAACAGCTTAGGTGGTGATAAGAAATGGTCAATGCGCCAGCCGATGTTTTTTTCGCGACCAAAAATCACCTGATTCCAATACGAGAATTTCACAGTGTCCGGGTAGAGATGGCGGAAGGTATCAGTAAAGCCTGCATCTAGCAATTTTGAAAATCCATCAATCTCCTGCTGCATGTAGCCGGCCGATTTGTTGTAGTTCTCCTTCGGGCGAGACAAGTCGATTGGTTGATGAGCCACATTAAAATCACCACACACTATCACCGGCTTGCGTCTGTTTAACCACAACAAGTATTCGCGAAAAGCATCGTCCCACGTTTGTCGGTAGTCCAATCGCGCTAATTCGGAACCGGAGTTTGGAGTGTAAACCGTCACTACAAAGTAAGTACTAAACTCAGCTGCAATCACGCGCCCTTCCTGATCAAACTCTTCAATGCCCATGTCGTATGTTACGTGCAGCGGGTCTTCCTTCGAAAGGATCGCAGTTCCTGAATATCCTTTTCGTGCTTTTGAAGAATTGGCGTACGACTTATACTCAGGCAGAAGTTCTAATGCCGATAAGGTCTCTTCTTTGGCGGCTTTGGTTTCTTGCAAGCACAAAACATCGGGCTGCATGGCACGCACACTTTCAATAAACCCTTTCTTTACAATCGCACGAATGCCATTCACATTCCAAGAGACCAAATGCTTCATTACTTCGAATTAAAATTTATATCTCACAAAAGCCTCCATCGCCTCATACTCTGCCAAGCCCAGTTCGTTGTATCCTTGCGCGGTGGCGTGATTGCGATCTTCTGCTCGCACCCAAAACTCTCGCTTGTCATTGCCGGGAAACACCGCACTGTCTTTCTGAGACTGATGCTTAAAAATTGCTCTTCGCTTGCGCATCAATTCATCTGGACTCAACGGTACCGCCATTTCAATCTGATCAATATCCCACTCTTGCCATGCACCTCGGTAGAGCCAGAGATAACAATCTTTCATCCAAGCTTTATTCTTCAATCGATCAACGGCTTGAAAAATAGCCGCTAGACATACGCGGTGAGTTCCATGTGGATCGGATAAATCCCCCGCTGCATAAATTTGATGCGGTTTGATTTTCTCAATCAGGTCAACGATGATCTGAATGTCTTCTTCACCTAACGGTTTCTTCTTCACCGCACCTGTTTCATAAAATGGCATATCCAAAAAGTGTGCCTGTGAATCGGGGATACCGGTGTAGCGGCAACCTGCTTTCGCTTCTCCCCTGCGAATCAATCCTTTGATCTTCATTACCTCCGGACTGTCTACATCGCCCGGCTTTTTCTCTTTGATGTCCTTCACCACTTTCTTGTAGAATTGTTCTCCCTCCTCTTTATCCAAACCAAATGACACATCAAAGTCGCGGACAAAATCTGCAAAGCGAATGGCGTCATCATCAAACACAGCTATATTACCGGAAGTTTGATAGGCCACGTGTACTTCGTGACCCTGATCAACTAACCGAATAAACGTACCTCCCATCGAAATCACATCGTCATCCGGATGTGGGCTAAAAATGATCACGCGCTTAGGAAATGGGGTGGCACGCTCGGGCCTGTGCGAGTCATCCGCATTTGGTTTTCCTCCCGGCCAACCGGTGATGGTATGTTGTAGC
>JAJTHV010000095.1 GCA_021300095.1 Flammeovirgaceae bacterium
CTGGGCATTTTTCTTTTCCGGCACTAAGTCCACCTCATCGTTTCCTGGCTCTGCCTTATCGCCCAGATACAGGTATTTGAATCCTTTCTTATAAATATCAAATATCTTGATCGGATTGATATCATCCGACTTTGGATCGAAGTTATCGATCGTTACTTCATTGGCCGATTGGATATACGTCCACACCGTAGTTCCATTATTGATAATCACCTGATCTTCCAGCTCCAGCTTAAACTTCTCGCCTTTCACGGTGATTTTTCCCTTGAACTCTTCTTTAATTCCCTCGGATTCGTTCACCAATGTGGAGGTCAGATTGGCTTCAAAAGCAGGAATGGCTTTGTATTTCTTACTCATGGCCTCCAAAATCTCCAGCGCATTGGGGTCGTATTGGGCAAAGCCAGAAAGGGTTCCAAGGCTGAAAAGGGCGGCAAAAACTAACTTTTTCGAGATTGTCATAAAATATTAACTATGTCTTTCCTTTAATTCACTCAATAATTGTTCCAAACTTATATCATCCTTCACTAAAACTTCACGGGCTTTCGATCCTTCGAACGGCCCCACGATTTTGGCGGCCTCCAATTGGTCAATTAAGCGCCCTGCGCGGTTATAGCCCAGCTTTAGCTTCCGCTGAATAAGGGAGGTACTTCCCTGCTGGTGCATTACAATCAGGCGGGCGGCCTCCTCAAACAAGGCATCGCGCTCCGATAAATCCACCGAACTCACCCCACCATCGTCTTCACCCTCAAATTCCGGCAACATGTAAGCCGAATCATAGCCGCGTTGGGAGCCGATGTATTCGCACACTTTCTCAATCTCCGGGGTATCCACAAACGGGCTTTGCAAACGAATCACATCCGAACCCAGCGACAACAGCATGTCTCCCATACCCACCAATTGATCAGCACCGCCAGAATCTAAAATGGTGCGTGAGTCTACTTTGGAGGTAACACGGAACGACAAACGTGCGGGGAAGTTGGCTTTGATCACACCGGTAATTACGTTTACCGAAGGACGCTGCGTGGCCACCACCAGGTGAATACCAATAGCGCGCGCCAACTGCGCCAAGCGTGCAATCGGAGTCTCCACTTCCTTGCCGGCCGTCATCATCAAGTCGGCCAACTCATCGATCACCAACACAATGTAAGGAAGGAAACGATGGCCTTCTTTCGGATTCAGCTTACGCGAAATGAATTTGGCATTGTATTCTTTCAGGTTACGCGCACCCGCATCTTTCAAAATCTCGTAGCGGTTTTCCATCTCAATGCATAATGAATTGAGGGTGTGCACCACCTTTTTGGTATCGGTGATGATCGCTTCTTCGGTATTCGGCAACTTCGCCAGATAATGGCGTTCAATTTTGCTGAACAGCGACATCTCTACTTTCTTCGGATCGACCAACACAAATTTCAGTTGGCTCGGGTGCATCTTATATAATAAAGAAGTCAGGATGACATTTAATCCTACTGATTTACCCTGACCTGTGGCACCCGCTACCAACAAGTGGGGCATTTTCGCCAGGTCAATTACCAACAACTCGTTCGAGATCGTTTTTCCGATGGCAATCGGCAAATCTTTATCTGATTTTTGGAATCGCTCCGATGCCAGCACCGAGCGGATGCTCACCATCTCGCGGTTTTTGTTCGGCACCTCAATACCAATGGTACCCTTGCCGGGGATGGGGGCGATGATACGAATGCCGAGTGCCGACAAACTCAAGGCAATATCATCTTCCAGGTTTTTGATGCGCGATATTTTGATACCGGCTTCAGGTACAATTTCGTAGAGTGTTACAGTCGGACCGATCGTAGCCTTGATACTTTGAATACCAATTTTAAAGTTGGTGAGCGTAGCCAGAATCTTGTCTTTGTTCTGATTCAATTCTTCCTGCGACACCTGCACTTTTCCGACTTCATATTCATTCAGTAAGTCGATTGGCGGAAACTTGTAGTGGCTCAACTCCAAAGTAGGATCATAGAGCCCTTGTGCTTCCACCAACTTTTCAGCCAATACTTCCGTGTCTTCTTTGGGTTCTTCAATGGTAAAAAGCGGCTCGTCCTGCTCTACATGCGAAGGTTCTACCTCCAACTGAATTTCAGGTATGGCGGGCTTCACATCTTCGGGCGGTTTCACCAACAACACCGGCTCGGGCTCATCTTCTTCGGCTTGTGTGGGCCAATGATCGCGGTCATCCGTGTATGTTGGTTTGAGATCATCCCCAACCGGCACCGGAGGCACCAATGCATCGTTGCCCATCGGCTTCGGGTCTTTCACCTGAAATGCGTTGATGGCGGTAACATTGAAGAAGTAGATGATAAAGATGAATAAGGATAATACTAAAATCAGGAAGGTTCCAATCCCGAAAAGGCCATCTGAAAGTTTAGCCAATTCATAGCCCAGACCTCCACTTAAAAAGCTCACTTCGTTTACGCCTACAATGCTGTGCGTGAGGTAGCCCAACAGCAAACTCAACCACAGTCCGGCAAAGACAGATAGAATGAATACCGAGAATATCGGTAGCAACTCGCGCTTGAAAACCAACTTAAATCCCAGCAAAAACAAAATAGGTGGTATGAAAAAGCCGGAGACGCCCATCCACTTGAAAATCAGATAGTGAGAGGTTACCGCACCATACAATCCCAGCCAGTTTTCGGCTTCCTTGCCCGACTCGATCAGGCTGGAATTCCACAGGGCCTCCACCACACTTTGGTCGGCCTTGCCGGTAAATAAGTAGGAGAAAAACGCGGTGAATAGGTAAATGCCCACAATCATCAGGAAAAAACCACATGCGAGGGCGAAGCGTGGGTCTTGAAAAAACGAGAAGTTGAACTTCATTTTGGATTTAGCCGCCTTCGGCTTCTTCTCCTTCTCGGGCTTCTTGAATGTATTCGACTTGTAGGTATTTTCTGCCATTTCAGATTTGGGCGTAAAACTAACTAAATAACACGATACTTTTTTCGTTCCTGCGGCTTTGAAAACGCCTGAAACCGGTTTCGGTAAACCGGGAACTAATATTCTTGTTACTTTGTCGGGTGTAGATAAAAAACGAATATGGAGTTAGGCATTGGCATGTTTGGCGATAACCATTATGACGAACAAGGGAAACCGCTTTCCGCAGGCGACCGCTTGCGCGAACTGATGGAGGAAGTCAAGTTGATGGATGAAGTGGGCATCGATTTCTTTGGAATTGGTGAACACCATCGCCCGGATTATGCCGTGTCGGTGCCGGAGATTGTGCTGGCGGCAGCATCTTCCATCACCAAAAGAATAAAACTAGGTAGTGCCGTCACCGTGCTAAGCTCTTCCGATCCGGTGCGCATCTACCAAAGCTTTGCCACACTCGATCAACTGAGCAACGGCCGGGCCGAGTTGGTGGCGGGGCGCGGAAGTTTTATTGAATCTTTTCCATTGTATGGATACAATCTCAACGACTACCACGAGCTGTTCGAAGAAAAACTGGAGTTGCTGCTCAAGATCAATCAGGAAGAAACCATCACGTGGAAAGGAAATTTCCGCGCTGCCTTACAGAATCAGCAGATACTGCCACGAGCCGTCAACAATCATTTGAATATCTGGGTAGCTGTGGGTGGCACCCCCGAATCAGTGGTGCGTGCTGCCAAATTAGAATTGCCCGTGATGTTCGCCATCATTGGCGGAAACCCGGCACAATTCAAACCCCTCTTCAAATACTACCGCGAGTTGTACGAACATTTCGGCCACGACCCGAAAACATTACAAGTGGGCGTACACATGCACAGCTTCTTTGGCGACCACAGCAAACAAACTGCCGATTATTATTATCCGGTGTATTCCGCGCAGATAAACCGCGTGGGTGCCAGTCGTGGCTGGGGACCCTTCTCACGCAGTCAATATGAACAAGGCCGCACGATGGAAGGTGCTTACCTGTTTGGCGATGCGAACGAAGCCATCGATAAAATTTTATACCTCCACGAAATGTTCGGCCTCACCCGCTTCTCGGCACATATGGATGTGGGCGGTCCCTCGCACGACATGCTTATGAAGTCCATCGAACTCTTCGGAACAAAAATTGCACCGAAGGTGAGAGAGGCGATTGGTGGGAAATAATAAAGAGAGAAAAAATGTCCTTTAACGAATGTTGTACTCCACACCATCAAAAGCTAACATTACAGCGTCTATCTATTTTTCAATGATACCGTAAGACATTTTTAACTGCTTTATTGACTGAATATACTAAGTTGAGAGCACTTATCGCCAGTTTTAATATATAGGGTGGAGTAGCTAATAGAAAATATTTGTGTGTTATTGTTTTATAACTTCATAAATAATGTCAAGTTTTTCAACTATCTCTTTATCAATTTCTTCTTTTTTAGTTAAATGAATCAATTGATAATAATGACGTTTATAGAAACCCTGTGGTAGATTAAGTATTTTATAGAATTCGGGGAATATGATGTCTAGCCATTCGTCAGAAAGTTTAGTCCTTCTCCACCAATCACGATTTAAGTCTTTAAGATAAATTGGGACAGTCGTTTCCGTTATTGCTTTATTCATTGCTTCCTCAAGCTGCTTGCTTGTAAATATCTTGTGCTTATTCGCCAACAGTCTGGCGTGTTGTATGAGAACTGCAGGCTTTGCAAAATAATTTTCAAGCTCACGCTTAGCCCAACAAATTATCTTAAGTTTTGGGTTTTCTTGAAGGTTTGGCAAATTGTCGAAAAGTGCAAGACCTTTAAGTTCTGGGAATATTTCTTTGAGAGAGGCAAAATTATTGATTGCTGTACCAGGCACATTGTCTGATGTATATTGAACATTTGCACCACGAAGGAGCGGTTCTACAGGATGATTCAATTTTAAAGCAAAACACTGCAACATTTGTAAATCTGTGGACCCCTCCAGATATAGAACATGTTTTCTGGA
>JAJTHV010000224.1 GCA_021300095.1 Flammeovirgaceae bacterium
AGTTTTGTCCATTTATTCATTTGATTCTTGTTTTTGTGATTGGATTTATCTTGCATTATGATTAAAAATAATTACAATCAGAAGGAATTCTAACAAAGCAATTATTACCAAAAGAGAAAACGTTGCGACAAAAATAAGTCCCGCTTGCCTGAATCTTTTCTTGTCTTTTTTTATTAGTCCCGCTAAAATCAGGCCCATTGTCGCCAAGAGCCCAACGAATGCAATTAATGCACCTAAAAAAGCTGAAAAAAACATTCACTAATTATCTCAGGTTTAACAAAACAATCTACAAGACTTCCGAGTGGGTTATTTTTGTGCGACTGGAACTGTTCCGTTCATCCATTCTTTCACTTGTTTGTCAGAACCAGGAAGCATTGCCATTTGCTTTGTCGCAAGGTTAATAACTACAAATGCTAAAATATGAAAACCGTCTTTATTGAATTTGTTTCCAATATCATCTTTCTCGACTAGTGAAAAGTAGCCTAAAATTCTAAGTTTTGAACCAACTTTTTCAAAACCACTTATCACTAAACCACCAACCCAACATTGCCCACCATCTTCAAACCTTACTTGATAATAGGGTTTATCCAAATACCCTTTTTCAACTTGAATAACTTCAATGTCACAAGCAACTATTTCTCCATTCCAGTTTTTTGTGTCAAGCTTTGCTGTTTCCAATTGTTTGCTACCAAAGTTTACAGGGCAAGCATTTTGCGCTTTATTTTCCGCAACGGAAAGCACCAACACAATAGCTGTTAAGATAGTCGTCTTAAAAGTCGTTGTCATTTTTGTCATTTTACAAAGTTTATTAGTTTCTCCATCCCCGCAGATTCGCCTCGGGGACAGATGCTAAACTATTTTTTCTGTCGCTTTTCAATTGTTTTGTATAATTCCTCTGTTGAGAATCGTACAGCACTTATCATCATGCATTCCAGATAATTACTGCAATTCACACCTCTTTCATGGATATTTCCGGGCGGAAGTATTTGTTCAAGAGATTTATAGTTTTCCACGGAAGCATTTCCTTCTATTTCCTTTCTCAAAATCTCCTTGTTGGTCGATGTCGAGAAAAGTTTAACAACATAACGAAGAGTCGGTGCCTTTTTGGTTCCAGCGGTGCGAATGTTCTCGAAACTGATAATATAATCCACTTTGTACCGCTGCCCAATCTTTTTCAGATTCGTGTTCAATAAGTGAGAACGGTCGACCAATTCGCAGGTCAGTACCGGGTTATTAAAAGTGAAATCTGTCTCAAATTCATTTGAATTGAATAATGAATTCAGTTCTCGTTTGGTTTTAATCGCGATGGTATGAAAATATCGAAAGTTGAGATCTTCCCTTGCCCGTTTTATTGTCTGGTGAACTTGTTGCTCAATTTTTTTCTTTGTTTCATCATCTACTAGTTTCCACTGATTTTGTAAAGAATTAATCACAGAGAAATGCATCATGAATTGCTCGTCCTCCATAGCATCTGCGTATATGTTCAATGAATCAGGTATTTGCGCCTTGTCTGGCTTTATAATAATGACAGCAAATGGTTTAAAAATATCTTGTTTGCTTCTCTCTTGTCCATGAGAGCAAATGAAAGTCCAAAGGAAAAACCAAATCGCTGCGAGAATCTTCATCAAAAAATAGTTATTATGTATAGCGAGCTTGGGTTTAAGAAGACTGCGGATTTCGAAGCCGTGTCTTTTCCTATGTATCCAATTATCTTATGTATCATATTCCCCATCCCACGGTGCATGAAAAGAAATGGTAGAACTGGGTTGCAATTCTACTGTTTGATATTCCTCGTCTGGAACAAGTCCGAAAACAATTCCATCAATGACTGTTTGAAATGGCTTCACTTTGATGTCGCCATAGTGCACCTCTCCGAGTGCAGCTATCATTTGCTCTAGTTTGGCAGTAGTAGCAGAATCAGTTGTTTCGGCTGTAGTACCCGCATACCAGTGATCTGTCTTTACATAATTTCCATCACGGTCGAAGATGTAGAGAACCACATATTCCTTTCTTTGGTTTTGCCAGTCCTCGGCTATTTCATTTGGAAATACAAATGTCTGATATCCAAAAAACTGTTGTCCGTCTTTTGTCTTACCGATATTGTGCGTATGATAGTCTTCTTCCCTTCGGATGGGGATTCGCTCCGGAATTCCTTTTCGTCTAAATAGATTTAGCATGGAAATCTCACTTTAACTGCCTTCCTACAAAAGTAATAAAATCAAACCTTGGTTTTTATCAAAGAATCTGCGGGGCGGCAAGGGGGTGTGGCTCATACTTTTTTAAACGACTCATTCACTAATTCCTACTTGTTAGTTCTATACGAATGTCCCCATCCTTCAAATGAACCACTAGCCAAAAATAATTCTTTACACTTTTATCTCCGCGCTTAGCTGGGTTCCATTTTGGCAGCTTTTTTATTGTCTTAAGCACTTGTTCGTAAAAATTTTGATTGGCTGTAACTCCCACGAATAAGGTTTTATTAGGATCTTGAGTGATTTCAAGCTTACCGGTTTAGTCAATCAATATGTTGAACATAGATGATATTGATTTTTGTGAAGCGATATTTGATTTTGATAACTTCACATTTTTATCAAAAATCCTCTTCAGCGAGTCAAGTCCGCCCGGAAATTCAGCTTTTTTGTCTACAGGAAAAACTGATGAATCTACTTTTGGTAGAAACTTCAAATATGGATATGCTTCAATTGAGGCATACTTTGATGCGCTCCATTTGCTAAGCTTTTCAAATTTTTGCATCTCGGGAAGTATCATCATTGTCGGTTGACTGATATCTTGGTTCTCACCACCAGCCCAATAATATTTACCCCTTACAAATCGACCGTGTTCATATTCTTCAACGTACTCCAATTTTCGCTCATGAGAAATTTTAGGCATCAAACTTCTCCTATATGATTTCCATGTTCCCTGTCGCAAAGAGTCTTCGTATAAACCTTTCACAGTAATTACCTCCCTTATTAAATCATCGTAATATTCTGTTTCCCATTCCCCAGTTCCATTAACCATTTTAGCAATTCCATTTTCATCATAATATTCCAGCGCAGCAATAAAGTCTCTATTAAACGAAACTTTATCTTTTATCCTTCCATTTTCATAATAGTTGGTCCATATTCCGAATCTGTCATTATTTCGATAGGGTCCTTTGGTCTTTAGTTTTCCACTTGGATAATAGAAATAAAACGTATCAACTTTTATGTTTGCTTGAAACTTACCTTTCATTTGAAGTTTCCCATTGATATAGAAGTCTTTCACCTCTCCAAAATACTGGTATTTAATAGTGTCAATAATTCCAATCCTATAATAGTGTGCAAAATTTTTAGTAGTGAGTAACCACGCGCTGTCATAATACGTGATTGCTATTTTCTGCGAATAAGTTGTCCCAAAAGAGGCCAGGAAAATTGTCGCAAGTATAACCCTCATCATTCTTTGAATCTTTTTAAAGTATGTACCTACAACACAAAATATATGGGCATCTTTTGCTCTCAATTTGTGCTTATTCCCAAAACTTGTACCTGTCGCCAATACTTGTGTGTCGCTATCAAATTTCGTCTTTCCCCCTCACACCTCCAAAAAAAGTCTTGTCGTAAAAATCGCTACAAAACGTATCGTTCTTTTTATGACAAGAAAGTCGTGGGTTGGGGGATTAAGACTTAGCGCATGTTCCAAAACACTGTGTGTAGTCAACTGTCAATTGCATTTTGCCAATTGTTTAATCACGCCACCAACTGCTTCAGCAAATCATTAAAAGCCGTCCAATCTAAATCGGTAGAGAGAGGTTTATCGGGTGCAGGCTTTTGTGTTGCCTGCATCATCACCGGATTCTTTGGTTGCGGCTGTGCACTGTTCGCCTGCTTGACTGAGTCGCGCTCGTTCGTTATTTTTTTCTCCTCACTTCTCCGCGGGTCATTGTGAGCCATCAAAAAAGGTGCGGCCTTCTTCTCGCGTTCTTGTAACTCACGCTCCTTCTCGCGCAGCGCATCTTCTTTTTCTTGTAAATAGCACCGCTTCTCCTCGTTTGCCCTTTGCTGAAACTGTATGTCCTCCAGTTGGTCTTCCAGCCGCAGCAGCGCTTCTTCCAACAGTTGCGATTTTTGCTGCGCATGTTTCACTTTCGTGAGCAATGCCTGGCGCTCTCTGTTGATTTCATACGTCTGTAATTGAGGGTTGTATTGCTCCGTAGGCCGAAAACCAAATTTGGTAACGAAGTATTCGTTTTTCTGTGCGTCAGCATAAATATTTCTGCGCACATGACGCAGCCCTGCGTAAACGGCCAGCGCATCGAAGATGGTGACATCGCGCTCTGCGGGGTGGGTACTCTTCTTCAGAATCAAACCTTCGGGTATGCGATATTCGATTCGTTCATTCATGATGGGCTGTTGGTTCGCTTCGGTGTTCATATGGTTGAATGTTTTTTGTTGTTGATTTTTTTGAAATGAAAACCCCGCAGACCGAAGTCTGCGAGGTTTTTTCCTTTACTTACCCTACCGCTATGTTATTGACATCGCTCCAGTGCCCTACGCGCTCATCGCGAATCAGGTAGATGGCACGATACTTCCACATTGCATGCGTGGTAATAGGCATCGTGTCGGTATAGTGTGGCACGGTGTCCACTGCTAAAAACTGCCACGTGCCGTTGCCACGGTCTACTTCAATGTACACGGCATCGGCATCGCCTCGTGTCCACTGCACTTCCACTTGTCCGCCCTTCATCACCAGTTTTAACTTCGGCTTCAGTGCATCAAAGTCTACCACCAACTTCGCACCGATGATGCCAAGGTCTTTGCCAATGGCTTCGGTGTAAGCAGCAGAGTTTTTGATGCGCTGCACCAATTGTGCCAATCGCGGAAAAATGCCGGGTGCTACATCGGCAGGTTTCGTGCCCAACACCGGTGTATCGGGTACGAGGCCAAGTGGTTTGCCAAGCGGGCCATCTTTAATCAGGTTTTTAAAATTGACCCGCTGTTCCTTGGCCGTGGTAAAAACCTCTGCTGCGTTAACGAGGTAGGCAAACATAGCCGCATCGTTTTTAGCAGAGGTAACGTCTGCTGCCGTCAAGCCGACAGTGTTGACGTAGTTGCCAATCTTGGCGGAAAAATTGTTTATCCAAATAAGCTTGCCCTCGTCTGTGCGGGGCAAATAATGATCTTTTGCCATACTGAATTTGTCTATTTACGATTGAGAAATTGATTTTTAACTGAATTTGAGGGTTTTGGACTGCCTTAAGGGGGGCGTGGCGAATTCAGGAATGATTCGTGCCTTCGCAAAAATGACGCGTGCCTTGGCCCAAGCCGTGCGTGCCTTGGCAAGAAGGAGCCGTGCGAAGGCACGGATGCACCGTGCGAAGGCCCGGACGTGTGTTTTGACCCAATGAGTGCCTCGGGCGTAGGCACGACCGTTTCGTGCGAAGGCACGAGTGACGGATGCGAAGGCACGAGTGATTTTTTTCTACTCCCTAACGAGCTGTGCGAACGCCCGAATGATTTAAGCAAAGGCACGCGCAACTGATATTGAAGGCCATCATACCTTGCGGATATCATGCACCGTGCGTGCAGTTGCGTGACTGCTGAAGTCGCAATAGTGAATAAAAAAAGAAGATCAAAAATTACTTTGTGCATGAAAAAGCCTAACCAACTCTCATGCCAAACTGAACGAAGAGGTTCTTCTCAGCTAAAAAACGCCTTATATAAACAGATTTCGAAGAAAATATTTTTTAAAAACGAAATCACGCAAAAGAAACGAAAGCCTAAAAACGATGTTTTCGTTTTATATCGTCACTAGTTTTCGTTTTATATAAACAAAATGAATGTTTTTTACTCCTGAAGGAGGTCTTTATGTATAAATGTAAATCAACCAAAAGGAAGGGCTATGCTTCGTCATGCTGCGAAGAAGAAAAGAACTCAGAAGTTAAAAGTTAGAATTCAGAATGCCACAAGGTGGATTGATAAAAGATGCTGGATAATGGATACTGGTTGCATGTTGCTGGTTTCGTGTTTCGAAACACTGCATGTTGTCAACTGTTAATTGCATTTTGTCAATTGGTAACGCTGCTTACTGCCCCTTGCCAACTTAACGTGAACGTTTCAAATCACTCCAACTTACCCTTCCCAAAAATCCTTACAAATGGCTCCACCGTCTGCCCTACAAAATCATCAGGAAAATGTTCTTCATCGGGCAACCCCACCGGCAAATTCTCATCATCGCTCGGCCAATAATTAGTTTTAAAAATATAATCCCACACACTCAGCGTAATGCCATAATTAAAACCATGCGGATGCGTAGCGGGCACATACTTCGCGTGATGCCACAAATGCATCTGCGGACCATTGAATATATATTTCAAATAGCCCAGGTTGATTTTCAAATTCGCGTGACCCAACTGACCTGTCACCAACGTAAAAATGTGAACAATAAAAAAATCAGAAATACCAAAACCTATCATCGCCAGCGGCAAATACTCCAACGTACGATAAATAACATTCTCCATCCAATGATACCGCAGCAACGCAGCAAAGCCCATCTGCTCCGTGCTGTGATGCACCTTGTGAAACTGCCACATCCAATCCACATGATGATACATACGGTGAATATTCCACTGCATAAAATCGCGCACCACAAAAATAATCACCAACTGAACCCAGCCCGGCAAGCTCGCCACCTGCAGCGCTACCAAATTGCGAATGCCAAACAACGCCAGAAAATCACGAAACATCTCCACCGCCACCATCGAGACCGCATTATATGCTACCAGCGCAAACAAAAAGTAATTCCAAAACAAATAGAAAATGTCCAGCCAAAAATGTTCGCGTATCAGCGGCTGATTCTTCCGCCAAGGAAACGCAATCTCCAACAGCCAGATCACCACCGAAGCGCCCACCAACCAATAAAAATAATTGTGCCACCCCGGATGCATAATTTCATTCACCAGATAATTCCAATATCCGGTGTAGCCATCGCGTACTATCTTCAGGTAACTCTCCACAAATAATTTATTACAACATCACCGGTTTGCCCGTCCCGTTTCGTTTTATCTTCAAACAAAGCTTTTTAAAACCTCTTCTGTATGCTCACCAAAATGCGGAGGAGGCAAAATAGTTTTGCTCCGCTCCCACCCCGAAATAGTTCCTACAAAATTCCGCACACCCACGGTCGAGCCCTCGCGCAATAAAATCTCCTCCGCCTCAGGCATCAGAAATGCCTCGCGCACATTTTGTATCACCCCGGCAGGAATTTTCTTCGCATTCAAATTTTGCATCAACACATCGGCAGTATGTAATCGAATTCCCTCTTCCAAAATCACATTCAGCTTGTCGCGGTTCGCCACCCGCAGTGGATTCGTAGAAAATAAATCAGCGGCAATCACCTCTTCCAACTTCAGCACCTGCACCAAATCATGAAACTGCCGGTCGCTACCAATCGCTAATAAAATTCGCTTGCCATCGCGCGTCACAAACGAGTCGCCATACGGTGCAATGTTCGGATGTGCCGACCCTTGTCGCTGCGGCAGTCGTCCCGCCACCAACCAATTCGTTGCCTGATTCGTCAGCGATGTCAACGCAGCTTGAATCAGCGACACCTCCACTAAACTTCCTTCGCCCGTCTTCTGCCGATGTAGCAACGCCACCAACAAACCTTCCTTCAAATGATGAGCCGCCAATACATCCACCAGCGCCACCGGCATTTTTGTAGGCAGTCCACCCTTCTCACCATTCAAATCCATGAAGCCCGCCTCCGCTTGCACCACCGCATCATAACCGACACGCTCATTGTCCGCACCATATCCTGTCACTTGTCCATATACCAGCGCAGCATTCTCCGCGCGCAACTGCTCATACGCCACGCCCAACTTCGCAGCATCGCCCGGCTTGTAGCTGGCAATCATTACATCTGCCCACCGCGCGAGTTTCTTCACCACTTCAATACCTTCCTTCTTCTGCAAATCAATCGCAATGGATTTCTTGCCCCAGTTACATGAACAAAAATACGCGGATCGGTCATCGGTCTGCTCGTTCGTCAACCGCCACGTGCGCGTCACGTCCCCGCCCGTTTTCAGGTTCTCTACTTTAATGACCTCCGCCCCCAGCTCAGCAAAAAATTGCCCCACACTAGGCCCCGCCAATACCGAAGCCAACTCAACTACTTTCAAATCATGCAGCATACCATAAAGGTACTTTTTCTAAAGCAATAAATAGAGGGGGCATGTCGTGCAGGCGCGCGGTGCCCGCGCGCCTGCACCGCCACCGGGCTTTTCGCTGCAAGCTCCCCATGCCGCTTTCCATCAGAAGGGTCGCTTTCCACTGCAATCCCTTGCCCACGCACAGCACCAAGCGCACCGGTCATTGGTAATTCAGTCCTCCGAAGTCTCTTCGCCAGTCCTCTGAGGTTTTTCCTCTCAAGCAATAAAATCTCGGAGGAATTTTCTCTTACTTAAACAATCCTCCGAGGTTTTTCCTCTCAATCAACAAAACCTCGGAGGACTTTCTTAAAACTTTACGCTCTTCCTCCGAGGTCTCTACTCTCCAGCAATAAGACCTCGGAGGAATTTTCTCTTACTTAACCAGTCCTCCGAGGTTTTTTCTCTCAAGCAGCAAAACCTCGGAGGACTTTCTTAAAACTTTACTCCCTTCCTCCAAGGTCTCTACTCTCCAGCAATAAGACCTCGGAGGAATTTTCTCTTACTTAACCAGTCCTCCGAGGTTTTTCCTCTCAAGCAACAAAACCTCGGAGGATTTTTTAAAACTTTACTCCCTTCCTCCGAGGTTTTTCCTCTCAAGCAACAAAACCTCGGGGGACTTCTTCGAGGACTATTTACTATCATCGATAGAAAAGAGAATCATTTAATGCATTTTTGTGTTGTCATTCAAAAACCAAAAAGCATGAGGCTTATTTACTTCCTGATCGTTTGCTTACTCGCATCTGCCTGCACTCCTAAACCGGCCGAATTTAAAACAGGCGTTTGGCGCGGACTCATCGATATGCAGGGCCAACAACTTCCTTTCAACTTCGAAGTCGCCAAAGACGACTCCGGCTATAAAGTCTATCTCCTCAATGCAGAAGAGAAACTCCTCCAGGATGAAATCACCGTCACCCACGATTCGGTAAAGATCGTCATGCTTATTTTTGATATCGAGCTGCAAGCAAAAATCAACGGCAACACCTTGTCAGGCACCTACATCAAAAACTACGATCCCAAAAACAAACTGCCTTTCACCGCCACCTTTGGCGAAGACTATCGCTTTGTAAAAAAGGATACAGCTACTGCCAACTTTACCGGCAAGTATCAATTGATGTTTCGCAGCGAAAAAGAAAGTTATCCGGCTGTGGGTGTCATCAAGCAAGAAGATAACTTAGTCATCGGCACATTCTTAACGCCCACAGGCGACTACCGCTATTTACAAGGCAACGTTATCGAAAACAAAGTGTGGCTGAGTACTTTCGATGGCAACCACGCATTTTTGTTCTCCGCATTCATCGATGGCGATTCACTCCGCGGAGATTTTTATTCCGGCAAAACATCTCACGAAACATTCAGCGGTATTAAAAATGAAAACGCGGCACTGCCCGATCTGGAATCGCTTACATTTTTAAAAGAAGGCTACGACCAGATCAGCTTCAGCTTTCCCGATGTCGATAACAACATGATCAGCCCCAGCGATGAGAAGTACGATAAAAAGGTGTTGATCCTCCAGCTATTCGGCACGTGGTGCCCCAATTGCATGGACGAAACCAAGTTCCTCGCCCAGTGGTACAAAGAAAACAACCAACGTGGCGTTGAAATCCTCGGACTAGCTTACGAACGCAAACCCGACTTCGAATATGCCAGCGGACGCGTGAAGAAGATGAAAGAAAAACTCAACGTGCCCTACGACTTCGTCATAGCCGGCACCAACGACAAAGAGAAAGCAGCAGAAACATTACCGATGCTCAATAAAGTAATCGCGTTCCCTACCACCATCTTCATCGGCAAAGACGGAAAAGTAAAACACATCCGCACAGGCTTCGAAGGCCCTGGCACCGGCATTTATTACGAACAATTCAAAGAGCGCTTTAATCAAATCGTAAATGAACTTTTAGCCGAAGATTTAAGTAGTAAGAAGTAATCAATCGAGGGTCTGACCGCATGAATTTGTCAGACGCACGAACGTAACTAGTCTGCGTCCGACCGCTTCAAGCGGTCAGACGCGTAATGATTCAAAAGAAATAAAGTGAAAAAGAGAGTAGTCGTAGGTTTATCCGGAGGTGTCGATTCAAGCGTGGCCGCCTACTTGCTGAAAGAGCAAGGCTACGAGGTAATCGGCATGTTCATGAAAAACTGGCACGATGACTCCGTAACGATCAGCAACGAATGCCCATGGCTCGATGATAGCAACGATGCGATGATCGTAGCCCAGCACTTAGGCATTCCTTTCCAGGCCATCGACTTAAGTGTAGAATACAAAGCACGCATTGTCGATTACATGTTTGCCGAATACCAGGCGGGCCGCACACCCAACCCCGATGTACTTTGCAACCGCGAAATCAAATTCGATGTCTTCCTCGAAGCAGCGATTAAACTCGGTGCCGACTTTGTCGCCACCGGCCACTATTGCCGCAAAGGCACCCTTGAAAAAAATGGGAAATCCGTTTATCAATTATTAGCCGGAAAAGATCCCAACAAAGATCAAAGCTACTTTTTGTGTCAGCTCACACAAGCGCAGCTTTCGCGCGCATTATTTCCGATTGGCGAATTATTAAAACCCGAAGTGCGCGCCATTGCGAAAGAAGCTGGCTTGACAACGGCTGAGAAAAAAGATTCACAAGGGTTGTGCTTCATCGGTAAAGTTCATCTCCCCGATTTTCTACAACAACGTCTCCAACCAAAAAAAGGAAAGGTAATTGAAGTGCCGCACCACGCCCCGGTTTTTGAAAACATAGTGGTCGATGAAGATCTTGCCGGTTTATCGAAGCCGTATGCGCTGCAACCGGAGTTAGGCAAAGTAGTAGGTGAACACAATGGTGCACACTTTTATACAATTGGTCAGCGCAGAGGTTTACACATTGGCGGCTACGAAAAACCACTGTTTGTTATCGGCACCGATACCACTAAGAATGTCATTTACACCGGCAGTGGAGATGATCATCCGGGTTTATATCGCAAAGGCTTGTTTATTTCTACAAGTGATATTCACTGGGTTCGTCTCGATCTCGCATTACAAGCGGGTGAATCAAAAAAATACCTGGCGCGCATCCGCTATCGCCAACCGTTAGAAAATTGCACACTGCATCAAACCGCAGAAGGACTTTACATCATTTTTGATCGCCCACAGCGTGGCGTCACACCCGGTCAATTTGCCGCCTGGTACGATGGCGAAGAGTTAATTGGTTCTGGCGTAATTCACCAATAAGCTAAAAAGTTCAAAAAAGGCCTTTTTCCACAAATTATGCCAAATTTGTGGAGTTTAACTCCACAAAATCGTATGAATTTGTGGAGTTGCTATTCACCTGAGTTCCTCGCTGGGACACCCGTCATTGGTTTTAGATGCTGAATAATTTTAACAGGTTTTGTTGTTCGGTGTTAGGCAGGTATAGTCTTGATTCCTTTTGCTTTGAATAAGGTGTGATTATAGTTATCTGGTAAATGGTTTTAAGAATATCGATAGCTTTCTCCGGGCTTAGGCCAGCTTCCTTTTCCTTTAACTGTCTTTCCAGTTCTTTGTAAATCTTGTAGGCGCAGAAAGCAATGCACAGGTGTGCTTCAATCCTTTTCCTTAAACGGTGATAGATAGGCCTGATGCGCAAATCTGTTTTTGAAATACGAAAAGCTTTTTCAATTTTCCAGAGATGCCCATAGTTTTCGATTACTTGATCTTTTCCCATTCGGGTATTGGTAACATAGCCTTTTAGCCCATCCCA
>JAJTHV010000171.1 GCA_021300095.1 Flammeovirgaceae bacterium
ATGCGAAAATGTGCTTTAGATCGGATGAAAATCCGTCAATGGTGATGGATGTGATCGTGCCTGAGTTGAGTTTGACGAGTAATTCAAACTGCTTGTCTTTTAATTCGTATTGTTCAATGGTTTCTTTATCAGGATCGATGATCCAATACTCCTTTACCCCGTGTTGAGCGTAGTCCCTGAACTTTATTTCTCGGTCCGTTTTTTCGGTAGAAGGTGATAGAATTTCCACAATGAAATCGGGAGTTGGAAAGAGCATTTGGCTATCCGTAAAGGTATCCGCCACTTCTTTCCTGAAAAAGCAAATGTCTGGTTCATAGCTATTGCGTGTGAGTTCGATCATTATTTTTTCGATACAAATCCTGCCCCCTTTTTTATTTGTTTTGAGATGGTGTGTTAACAGATAAAGAAGATTGCTTGATATCAATGAGTGCTTGAAAGTTGTAGGAGAATGAAAAATTGCTTCTCCATTGATAAATTCAACTTTATCCCATTCGTTTATTGCATTGTAAAAAGCAATTCTTTTAGTATCGTTTTCTGTTAAGTCAAGTTGCATGCACTAGCTAATTCTGTATTCTCAAATGGCATCTACTTTGTACTGACTACCAACTACTATCTCCTAAATTCTGACTTCTGACTTCTAATTCCTTACATATTCCTCCGATATTGCCCACCCACTTCAAACAACGCTTTGGTGATTTGGCCCAGCGAACAAACCTTGCAGGCTTCCATCAGTTCGGCAAAGATGTTTTTGTTTTGGATGGCTGCCTCTTGCACGTGATCAATCGCAGCAGCAGCTTTGTTGCCTTGATAGCTATGCAGGTTGCGGAGCATCTTAATTTGATATTCTTTTTCTTCGGTGGTCGCACGAATCACTTCTCCCGGAATGATAGTAGGGGAGCCTTTCGAACTGAGGAATGTATTCACACCGATGATCGGATATTCGCCTGTGTGCTTCAGCGTTTCATAGTACAAACTCTCTTCCTGAATTTTTCCACGCTGATACATCGTTTCCATCGCGCCCAACACACCACCACGTTCGGTGATTTTATCGAACTCAGATAACACCGCCTCTTCGACTAAGTCCGTCAGTTCTTCAATGATGAACGAACCTTGCAGCGGGTTTTCATTTTTCGCCAGACCCAACTCTTTATTAATGATCAACTGAATCGCCATGGCTCTCCGCACACTTTCTTCCGTAGGTGTAGTGATGGCCTCGTCATACGCATTGGTGTGCAGCGAATTACAGTTATCATAAATCGCGTACAGCGCTTGCAGTGTTGTACGAATGTCGTTGAAGTCGATCTCTTGTGCGTGTAGCGAGCGACCGGAAGTTTGAATATGATACTTCATCATCTGGCTGCGGGCATTGGCTCCGTACTTTTCGCGCATGGCTTTCGCCCAGATTCTGCGTGCCACGCGGCCAATCACCGCATACTCGGGGTCAATACCATTGGAGAAGAAGAAAGAGAGATTAGGCGCGAACTCGTTGATATCCATACCGCGGCTCAAATAATATTCCACATACGTGAAACCATTCGCCAGCGTGAATGCTAATTGTGTGATGGGATTAGCACCGGCTTCAGCAATATGATAACCGGAGATTGATACCGAATAAAAGTTGCGCACCTTCTGATCGATGAAATACTGTTGCACATCGCCCATTAGTCGCAAAGCAAATTCAGTGGAGAAGATGCAGGTGTTTTGTGCCTGATCTTCTTTGAGAATATCGGCCTGCACAGTGCCGCGCACTTGCATCAGCGTTTCTTCTTTTATTCTGGCGTACACCTCTTTCGGTAAAACCTGATCACCTGTTACGCCAAGTAGCATTAATCCGAGTCCATTGTTTCCTTCGGGTAACTCGCCCTGGTAGGAGGGAACCTCGCCATTCGCGTAAAGCGATTTAATTTTGGCGCGCACCTCGTCTTCCAATCCGTTTTTCTTAATATAAAATTCGCATTGCTGGTCGATGGCTGCGTTCATGAAGTAACCCAACAGCATCGGTGCAGGCCCGTTGATCGTCATCGACACGGATGTTTTCGGATCGCACAAGTTGAAGCCACTGTATAGTTTCTTCGCATCATCGAGGCAACAGATCGAAACGCCTGAGTTGCCGATCTTACCATAAATGTCCGGACGATAGTCGGGGTCATTGCCATACAATGTCACCGAGTCGAAGGCAGTGGACAAACGTTTGGCCGGCATCGCCTTGCTCACATAGTGGAACCTGCGGTTCGTTCGCTCCGGTCCACCTTCACCTGCAAACATACGTGTAGGATCTTCACCTTCGCGCTTGAAAGGATAGATACCAGCAGTGTACGGAAACTCACCCGGCACATTTTCCTGCAACATCCATTTCAGCAAGTCGCCCCACGCTTCGTAATTCGGAAGCGACACTTTGGGAATCTGCGAATGCGAAAGTGATTCCGAGTGTGTTTGAATGGCGATCTCTTTGTCGCGCACCTGAAATTTAAACAGCGGTGCTTTGTATTGTGCCGCTTTTGCAGGCCACTCTTGCAGGAGCTTTCCGTTTTTCGGATCGAGGTTGAGTTGTTGCTTAGTGACCTCTTCACTCAGGCCCTTCTCCACAGGAGAGTTTGCAGAGATTATTTTTGAGACGCGATCCAACGCATACAAATTCTGCGCAATGCCCGCTTGCTGATTGACCCATTGATCGTACTTGCGATTCGTCTCTGATATTTCACTCAGGTAGCGCGTGCGGTGCGGAGGAATCACAAAAATTTTCTCCGACATCTCGCGTGATATTTCAAACGAAGATTTGAGATCAGCACCTGTCTTGGCAACCAGCGTGTCGATAATGTGTTTGTACAATTGGTTCGTGCCCGGGTCGTTGAATTGAGAAGCGATGGTACCATACACTGGCATGTCTTCCGGCTTTTTGTCCCACAGGTTGTGGTTGCGCTGGTATTGTTTCTTTACATCGCGCAGGGCATCGAGCGCACCGCGC
>JAJTHV010000106.1 GCA_021300095.1 Flammeovirgaceae bacterium
GCATGTATTCAAATGACACTTACGCATCATAATGCAACCCGTAGTTACAAGAGCTGCTGTGGCTACACCCCATTCTTCTGCGCCAAGCAAAGCTGCAATGGCTAAATCTTTTCCGGTGCGAATTTGTCCATCGGTTTGCAACACCACACGTCCGCGTAGTTTGTTTCTCACCAATGTTTGATGTGCTTCGGCCAGACCTAACTCCCAAGGCAAACCAGCATGGCGAATAGAGCTTACTGGAGATGCGCCTGTGCCACCATCATGACCTGCAATTAGAATCACATCGGCATGTGCTTTGGCTACGCCAGAAGCGATTGTACCTACGCCTGCTTCAGAAACTAACTTCACGCTGATGCGTGCCTCGCGATTCGCATTCTTTAAATCGAAAATAAGTTGAGCTAAATCTTCAATGGAATAAATGTCGTGATGTGGAGGAGGTGAAATCAAACCTACTCCCGGTGTGGAGTGGCGCACGCGCCCGATCCAATCATCTACTTTATGGCCTGGCAACTGTCCGCCTTCTCCAGGCTTGGCGCCTTGTGCCATTTTAATTTGTAGTTCTTTGGCATTGGTTAGGTAATGGCTGGTCACACCAAAACGTCCGGATGCCACTTGTTTGATCGCAGAGTTTTCCCAATCGCCATTGGCTTTTCGAACAAACCGAATTTCATCTTCACCACCTTCACCGCAATTACTTTTTCCACCAATGCGATTCATGGCAATTGCCAACGTACTGTGTGCTTCGTGGGAGATCGATCCAAACGACATGGCACCCGTAGCAAAGCGTTTGAAAATATTTTCTTTCGGTTCTACTTCACTGAGCGGAATGGATTTTCCTTTTTTGAATTTTAGCTGACTGCGCAGCGTGATTGCTTTTTCGCTTTGCTCGTTGATGAGTGCCGAATATTTTTTGAAAAGTGAGTAATCGCTGTTTTTGGTGGATTGTTGCAGCAAGTGAATGGTTTGCGGGTTGAATAAGTGCGCTTCGCCTCGTTGCTTCCATTGATACACACCTCCTACTTCTAATTTTGGATTGGAGTTGGCTGTTTTAGGAAATGCCAATGAGTGTTTCGCCAAAGCTTCCTTCGCAATTTCATCCAACGTCAATCCGCCAATGCGAGAAACAGTTCCTGTAAAGTAAGTATCAATTACATCTTGATGAATGCCGAGCGCTTCAAAAATTTGTGCACCGTGATACGATTGCAATGTGCTGATGCCCATCTTGCTCATGGTCTTCAGCAATTCTCCGGCAACGGCTTTCTTATAATTGTAAATAGCTTTCTCTTCGGTAAGCGCATCGCTAAAAAGATTGCGCTTCTTCATGTCGTGAATGGTTTGATACACCAGATACGGATTGATACCGGAAGCACCAAAACCAACGAGTGTAGCATAATGATGCGTTTCCCATACATCGCCTGCCTCTACCAGCAAACCAACTTTTCCACGCAAGCCTTTTCGAATCAGATCGTGATGTACCGCAGCGACTGCCAACAATGAAGGAATCTGTGCGTGACCGCTGTCAAAACTTCGGTCAGAGAGAATGATGATCGTGAATCCATCTTCTACCGCATCGGTTACATATTGACAAACACGGTTGAGACCTTTCTCAAGCGATCCAGGCTGACCATCTGCTTTGAAATAGGTGTAAATGGTTTTTGTTTGCAGATGGCGGTGATCGATGTATCGAATTTTTTCTAATTCATTATTCGACAAAATCGGAGTAGGCAACTCGAGTGTGATGCAATGCTCCGGAGATTCTTCCAATAAATTGAGCGATCCGCCTACATGCGAAGCAAGCGACATCACCAATCGTTCACGGATTGGATCGATGGGTGGATTCGTTACTTGCGCGAACAGTTGCTTGAAATAACTCGACAAGTGTTGCGCTTGCCGCGAAAGAATGGCGAGCGGGGTATCATTGCCCATCGAGCCGAGCGCTTCTTTTCCTGTTTCGCACATTTGGGTGACGATCACGCGCAAATCTTCAGAGGTGTAACCAAACGAGATTTGTCGCTTTAAGAATGTAACCGGATCGTACTTGTGGAAACTTCCGCCTGGTTCCGGTAAGTCAATCAATCGTACTTTATTTTCTTTCAACCATTTTCCGTAAGGCTGACGGGTGCAAATATCTTTTTTCAATTCATCATCGCTGATGATGCGACCTTGTTCCAAATCAACCACGAACATTTTTCCAGGTTGCAATCGGCCTTTTGAAACAACCTTGGCGGGATCGATATCAATCACGCCTACCTCAGAAGCCATGATCACAAAGTCATCATCGGTTACAACGAAGCGAGAAGGGCGTAATCCATTTCTGTCCAGCGTGGCTCCAACAATTTTTCCATCAGTGAAAGTGATGGACGCAGGACCGTCCCACGGCTCCATTAGGTTCGCGTGATATTCGTAGAAATCTTTTTTCTCTTGTGTCATCGCTTCGTTGCCATCCCATGCTTCAGGAATGAGCATCATCATTACGTGCGGTAACGAGCGCCCGGCATGTACGAGCAATTCGATGGTGTTATCCAGATTGGAAGAGTCCGACTGTTTTGGATTGCAGATCGGCAAAATCATGTTCAACTCTTCAGTAGAAAAGTAAGGCGATGAAAAGAATGCTTCTTTCGATTTCAGCCAATTGATGTTTCCTTGCACGGTGTTGATTTCACCATTGTGAGCTATGAAGCGGAAGGGTTGAGCCAATCGCCACGAAGGAAATGTGTTCGTAGAAAAGCGCGAGTGGATAACGGCAATAGCTGAAACCACTTCTTCATTTTCGAGATCGGCAAAGTAAGGCTTCAGTTGCCCGCTCGTGAGCATGCCTTTGTAGGCAATGGTTTTGTATGAAAGTGAAGAAAAATAAAATTGATTGTCAACACCGTTTACTGATTCAGTGATGAGATGTGTAACGTATTTGCGAAGAATAAAAAGCTTGCGTTCGAAGTCATCCGGATTGGTGCCGGCATCGCCACGTTTGATGAAAACTTGCTCCATCACGGGTTCGGCTTTTAATGCAGTTTCTCCAAGATCTTTATTGCTGGTGGGAAGCACCCGATAGCCGAGTAGTCCCATTTTCATTTTTTTGATTTGGCGATTGAGTACCGTGCGACATTCTTCACGCACTTTCGGATCGCTGGGAAAAAATACTAGACCTACTCCATAGCTACCGAAAGCCGGAAGTTTAAAACCGAGACGGCTGCACTCGCCCAATAAAAATTCGTGCGGCACTTGAATGAGAATACCGGCTCCATCGCCCGTGTTGGGTTCGCATCCACACGCACCACGGTGAGCCATGCGCTCGAGCATGGTGAGTGCATCGGTAATTACCTGATGCGATTTTCTTCCTTTTATGTTGGCGATGAATCCAACACCGCAGGAGTCTTTCTCAAACTCCTGTCGATATAATCCTTGGCTGTTTTGATCTTTCACTTCCTGAAAATTTCTTGATTATGGTTTTTCAAGAAATAAAAATAAAGGCTGTGAAGGTTGAATGTGAGGAAACGTGAAAGTATTTTTAAAAAAAGGACAAAATCTAACTAACGACTAGTAGCGGAATCGGTTGAATTATGAACTTGAATGTGCTTAAGACGTTGATGAAGATTTAAAAGGTGAAAGCCCCTCGAATTCCAAAGAAATTTCCATCAGTGATAGCATTGTATCGGAGAGTCAAATCAAAACCTGCAAAGTGATAGCCAACACTGGGGGCAAACATAAATTTATTTTCACTGGCGGAAGTAGAGCCAAAACCCGGAATAGTTAGTTTGGCAGATATTGTAGCAAGTCCCATTTCACCACCAAAATAGAATCCATTGAAGCTACCATCTGGATAATATTTTACACCCAATGTAATGGGAATAATAGAAGCGGATCCCGATACATTAAGACCAGGGATATTTAAGGTTGCAGGGAAGGAAATATATCCAACTGAAAAGAGCCAACTTGCGTTGTCACTATTTCTGAAGGCACTTTCATAACGAAAAGAGCCACCGAAACCGGTACCTGTGTTTTCTGAACCCTTACCTGTTGGGAATCCAACTTCAAGTCCCAAAGAGCCCCTGCGCATTGCCTGACCGAAGGAATAATTATAAATGGAGGATAGTCCGATTACTAACAAAACGACACTAGAAAACTTAATCATGGTTGATGGATTTAAGATTTAATGTAGTGCTTTTTTGTTATCAAATTCAAGGAAAGAGTTTATATTTGCCACGTAAAAATTAAACCCATTAATCCCCATGAAAAAACAAGTATTGTTAGTTGCCGTTGTGATGTTTTTGGCTGTTGGACAAATGTTCGCACAAGGTCAAAATAGAATTGGTGGACATTTAGCGTATGGTACAAAAGATCTTAACCTAGGTTTTGGTGCAAATGCAGAATTTTCTTTATCCGATAATTTAAGCATTGCTCCAAAATTCACTTATTTCTTAGGAAAATCAGAAGGTTCAGGTCTTGCTGAGGTGTCTTTTTCAGCTTGGTCTTTAGATGGTGATGTGCATTATTATTTCACTACAGAAGGCACTTCATTTTATGGATTAGCTGGATTAACCTATGCTTCCATTAGTACAAAATCTTCCTTTTTTGGTCAGTCAATTTCAGCTAGTGATTCTAAAATTGGTTTGAATTTAGGCGTAGGAGCTAACTTCAACACAGGAAGTAGCTTTGTTCCATTCGGAGAAGTTAAATATAGCACTCCATTTGAAGCGCTTGTTATTAGTGCCGGAGTACGTTTCCCATTGGGAGGCAAATAATATTCTAGGAGTTATTTATTAAATTAAAAATCCCCTTACCTAAATGGTAAGGGGATTTTTTATTACTTGTTAGAACAATGACAAACCAATGATTAAGGACTACATTCAAACCCACCAGGAAAGATTTCTTTCCGAATTATTCGATCTATTGCGTATCCCTTCGGTAAGTGCTGATAGCAAGCACAAACAAGACGTTCGCAAAGCCGCAGAATATGTGGTGCAAAAATTAAAAGATGCCGGTGCCGATCGGGTGGAATTGTGCGAAACGAAGGGCCATCCTATTGTTTTTGGTGAGAAGATCATCGATAAAACAAAGCCTACCGTTTTGGTTTATGGACATTACGATGTACAACCTGCCGATCCATTGAACCTGTGGGATTCACCCGCATTTGAGCCCGTAGTGAAAGATGGAAAAATATATGCCCGCGGTTCATGCGATGACAAGGGGCAATTCTATATGCACATCAAAGCGTTTGAGGCGATGATGAAGTTGAATCAACTCACGTGCAATGTCAAGTTCATGATTGAAGGCGAAGAAGAAGTAGGCTCTGATAACCTTGGCACTTTTGTGAAGGAAAACAAAGCAAAATTGCAAGCAGACGTCATCCTTATTTCAGACACTTCTTTGATATCGTTAGATACGCCATCAATCACCGTTGGCTTGCGCGGATTGAGTTATATGGAGGTGGAAGTCACTGGACCTAACCGCGATTTACATTCGGGTGTATATGGTGGTGCGGTGGCTAATCCCATTAACACCCTAAGCCAGATGATCGCTTCCTTGCACGATGACAAAGGCCGAATCACCATTCCCGGATTTTATGACAAAGTGGCCGAGCTTACGAAAGAGGAAAGAACACAGTTAAACAAAGCGCCATTTGATTTGGCAGCCTATCAATCAGAATTGGATATCCGTGATATAAAAGGCGAGGAGGGTTATACCACTCTTGAACGCACTGGCATTCGCCCTACGTTAGATGTCAATGGTATTTGGGGAGGATATACAGGGGAAGGGGCAAAAACCGTATTACCATCCAAAGCTTCGGCTAAAATTTCGATGCGGTTGGTGCCGAATCAAAACAGTGCCGAAATCACAGAATTGTTCACCAAACATTTTCAATCCATTGCACCGAAGTCGGTGAAAGTGAAAGTGACAGCGCACCACGGAGGTGAGCCTGCCGTAACACCGACAGATTCAAAAGCATTTAAAGCCGCCAGCAACGCATTCGAGGAAGTGTGGGGCAAGTCGCCCATCCCTACCAGAGACGGAGGAAGTATTCCGATCGTATCGTTGTTCAAAAAAGAATTGGGCTTGGATACCGTGCTGATGGGTTTTGGCTTGGACAGTGATGCGATCCATTCTCCCAATGAGCATTATGGAATCAAGAACTTTTTAATTGGCATTGAAACCATTGTTGCTTTTTATAAGCACTATGCGAAGTAGATCAACGAGATGCAGAATTAAAAAAGGCCTGATGATTCGTCAGGCCTTTTTACTTTTTGAAATATCGGTTAATTACCGTCACCTTCTTCTTCTTCGCCCTCTTTTTGTTCTTCGGTCATTTTGTTACGCGTAATTTCATTTCCGTTGGCATCAAAAACGGTTGTAATTTTTGAACCACCGTTGCGTAATCGCACGCGATAAATTACTTGTCCGCTTTTAGTAGTCAGCTCTTCGCCACCTACCAGTTTGGCTCCTGGATGTTTCGTAGTAGCTGCTGTTTGAATGGCGGCAGGAAGTTTTTGTCCACCCATGTATCTGGAAGAGCTCATGGTGCTGCCGTCTTCCTTAAAGCGAGATCGCACGCGCACACCTTCTTGCGTATAAACTGCCACATAGCGCACATGTGTTTTGCCAGCTTTGCCTTTTGCTTCATGCTTCTCCCATTTCACTTCTGTAGCCGAAGTTTTCAATGCATTTTTTACAGCATCGGGTACTAGAGAGGCATCTATTTGTTGAAGATTGGCGGATTTCAATGCATTTCTACGTTTTCCGCCTTGAGCAAAAGAAGCAGTTGCAATGCATAGAATCCCCTCCACAGAACAAAGTGCAACAACCAAAACAAACAAACAAAAA